>JBATIN010000584.1:0-6318 GCA_049667765.1 Flavobacteriaceae bacterium | reverse complement strand
GAGCTAATGGGTCATAGTCTTGCTTTTGCCGCAAACAGGGGCATTTTTGGAACGGTGGAATTAAATAACGGAAAAGTTCGGACGAATGTTCAAACCTACCAAACCATCGCGCCTGAGTTTCGTGCTGTTGCCCATAATGCGACTGATTTTTTTATGCTTTCGGTCGGTAGTCCCGCTTTGTTGTATAAGACTGGAGAGGATGGCAAAATGGATTTGGTCTATACCGAAGAAGGGGAAGGTGTTTTCTATGATGCCATGACTTTTTGGAATAATCGTGAGGGAATCGCCATAGGCGACACCGTTGATGGATGCCTTTCGGTCATCATCACCCGCGATGGAGGCCATCATTGGTCAAAACTATCTTGCGATGAACTACCTGAAGGAATAGCAGGTGAGGGCGCTTTCGCAGCAAGCAATACCAACATTAAGACCATTGATGATAAAACTTGGGTCGCTACAACTACTGGAAGGATATTTTTTTCGCCCGATAAAGGGAAAACTTGGGAGACCGTACAGACCCCGATACTAAATAAAGGGGATGCCGAGGGCATTTATTCTATTGATTTTTATACCGAAAACCTTGGATTTGCAATAGGCGGGGATTATACTAAACCTGAGGGCAATGTTGCCAATAAAGCGCTAACGAAAGATGGTGGTAAAACTTGGCAATTAATGGCCGATGGGCACGATCCACAATATAAAAGTTGTGTGCAGTTTGTGCCGAATTCAGAAGGAAAAAGCTTGGTAGCGATAGGGTTTACTGGAATTCACTATTCTTCTACAATGGGTGAATCATGGGAAGAAATTTCGAAAGAGTCGTTCTACACCCTTCGTTTTTTGAACGATTCTATCGCCTACGCCGCAGGTAAAAATAAGATTGCTAAGTTGACATTTCGATAGTTAGATTCCTGCCAAATAGCTATTGGAGTTGGAAATTTCCAAAGTTTAAATTCCTATTAGCGATACCCGCCGCCGCCGTACTTTTGGCGATACTGTTTTATTAACTGTCGTTTAAACTCTTCTTCGGAGCGCAGCAGTAAAAGTGTTTTTTTTGCAGTAATCACCTGACTTACATCATTTAAAAAAGCCTTATCGAGCGCTTCTTCTTCTTCTTCAAAACTGATATATTGATCTAATAACTTTTTTGCTTCCTTTTCAGAAAGAGCATCTGCGTCTTTGATTTTCGCGCGAATTTGAGTGTATTCCCTTTGTCTTAAGGCCTCTCTATTTTCTTGGTATTCATTGTACAAAGGCCAAAATGTTTGGGCCTCTTTGCTACCTAGGTCTAAACGTTCGGTCATGAAAGCTACTTTCAATGCTTTTATTTTGTCTTTGCTTGGCCTTTCTTGCCCATGGAACGTCACCGTTGTAAAAAGGAACAATATTAGTAGTAGGTGCTTTAAATTATTCATCATTGTACAAATTTAGTTCTTCAATAGTATCAATGTTATCGTTCAAATATTCAATTACATTTTCTTCACTCAATCGAGATTCTAAAATATCGCTTACCTCTAAATCATCAACGGGCAATACTTCGGCAATTTCGTAAGATGATAAATCAAAATCGTTGCTTTCAAAATATGCTTCTATATCCGATTGGGCGAGCTGCTCGAAGCTTACTTCATCAGCGGCATAATTGTTTAGCCCAAGTAATACTAGAGCAATGGCAGCAATCGAGGCCGCGGCATAATAGAACTTGCGAAAAGGATGCAGTTCGATCACCTTGGTCGTATCCATCTTTATCTGCCCAACAATTTTTTCGTTCAGGTTCTCAAAGTAATCTTCAGGAACTATGAAACCGTCTTGTTTTGGCAGGGTGGTTTCCTTTTCATCAAGCTTTTGCATAAATGCACCGGTGAAATCTTCGAAATAATTCTCCGGAGTTTTAAAACCGCTATTTTTATTTAAATTGCCCATGTTCTTCTTTGACTCTCAATTGTTTAAAAGGTTTAATCTTCTTTTAAATAGTTTTCCAATTTTTTTATGGCCAAATGGTAGGAGGCCTTTAATCCGCCTACTGAAGTGTCCAGTATTTCGGAGATTTCTTCATATTTAAGCTCTTGAAAATACTTCATATTAAACACCAATTTTTGCTTTTCAGGAAGCGTAGCAATGGCCTGCTGTAATTTAATTTGTATTTCATCACCATCAAAATACACATCTGACTGTAGTCTAAGCGCCATTTTTTCATATAGCTCCTCATTGTCCACCCCTAATTTCTTTGATTTTTGCTTTAAAAAAGTAAGTGATTCGTTGGTGGCGATGCGATACATCCAAGAATATAATTTGCTGTCGCCTTTAAATCCCCCTATATTTTGAAATACTTTGATAAAGGTATTCTGTAGTACGTCATCGGCATCGTCATGGTCTAAAACGATTCTTCGAATATGCCAATACAAGCGTTCTTTATAGGTGTTGATGAGCTCCTCAAAGGCTTTATTGCGGGTGTTCACCTGCTTTAATTGATCCACTAAGGCTTCCTCTACAATCAATATTATGGACTTAAGTTTTGTATTTGGACTATAAAGTTAGGGAAAGGTTTAGCCCAATAGCCCTAATAGGACGAATTATTATGATTTTAAAATGAAAAGGCATCGCAGGGAAACCATTTCTGAGTAAGTGTTCCCTATTTGGAGACTAGGGAGCCAAGGATTGCATCTCCACCAACTTTTTATAAACTCCATTTTTGTCCAGAAGTTCAGCATGCGAACCTTGCTCAACGATTTCGCCTTTTTGGAGTACAACAATGGTATCGGCATTTTGAATGGTAGAAAGCCGGTGTGCGATGACGATGGAAGTTCTATTGCGCATCATTTTTTCGAGGGCGTCTTGTACCAAGCGCTCACTTTCGGTATCCAGAGCCGACGTTGCTTCGTCCAAGATCATGATCGGGGGGTTCTTCAAAACGGCCCGAGCTATAGAAAGACGCTGTTTTTGCCCACCGCTCAACTTGTTGCCGCTGTCACCGATATTGGTTTCATAACCTTCAGGTAAGTCGATTATAAAATCGTGCGCATTGGCAATTTTGGCCGCCTCAATAATTTCGGCTTCGGTCGCATTTTCTTTTCCTAAACTTATGTTGTTCTTTACGGTATCATTAAAGAGAATGGAATCTTGGGTAACCAGCCCCATAAGACCTCGCAGTGATTTTTTGGTGATATCCATAATGTCGGTACCGTCTATCGTTATATGCCCTTCGTTCACATCGTAAAAACGAGTCACAAGATTGGCGATGGTACTTTTTCCGCTTCCTGATTGGCCCACCAAGGCTACCGTAGATCCTTTTTGAACGTTTAGATCAAAGTTCTTGAGTACATATTCATCTTCGTATTTAAAGGATATATTTTTGAGCTGTATGCCTGAATCGAAAGTGGTTTTCTGAACGGCATTTACCTTATCGACTATAGGGTTTTCAGTTTCTAGAATTTCAAGCACGCGTTCAGCGGCGGCATTGCCTTTTTTTACCCCGTATGAAGCTTTACTGATCGCCTTGGCGGGAGTCAAGATGTTATAAGCAAGGCCCATATAGGCGATAAACGATGCTGCATCTAAGGTTTTATCCACCAAAACCATTTTTCCACCGAACCATAATAACACGCCGATCACTAAAATACCAAGGAATTCTCCCGTTGGGGATGCTAGATTCTGTCTGTTCAACAATTCGTTGCTATAGTCAAAAAATCGCTTGGTGGAATTGCTAAAGGTCTTAAAGAATCGAGATTCGGAATTAAAAGCTTTAATGACACGGAGTCCGCCCAGGGTTTCTTCCACGATCGATAAAAACTCACCTTGTTCTCTTTGAACTCTATCGGATTGTTTTTTAAGGGATTTGCCGATTAAAGAAATTATCCATCCGGCAATGGGAATAAAAACAAACACAAAAAGTGTAAGTTTACCACTGATGCTGAACATGACCAGAATAGTGAAAAGTATGGTCAACGGTTCACGCACGATGAGTTCAAGGATGGATAAAAAGGAATGTTGAATTTCCAAAACATCGGAAGTAATGCGCGCGATAACATCCCCTTTTCTTTTTTCGGAATAATAGGAAATGGGCAGGTCGGTAATCTTTTTGAACAGAGCATTACGAATATCTTTTAACACCCCGTTTCGCAGGAAGGTGATAAAATACATTGCGAGGTAGTTAAAGAGATTTTTTAATAAAAAAAGTACCAGCACCAGCCCGATGACCAGCACCAAGCCTTTCATTTTATCGTCGCCGGCATACTGGGTAACTTGGTAGCTTAGGGAATCCATTATATACGTCTGCGCATGGCGTATACCTTCATAAACCGGCTTTTCGGTAATTGGTTTTTCTTGATCGAACAAGACCCTGAGCATTGGAATCAAGGCCGCGAACGAAAGCGCACTAAAAAGTGCATAGAGCACATTAAAAAAAATATTCAGGTAGCCATACTTACGGTACGGACTTGCAAAACGGAGTATTTTTTTAAAATAATCCATTAACTCAAATTGAGTTCGCTCAGAATACGTGCGATCTTCGCATCAAGTTCGGCGTTCACTTTTTTGAAATTTTCAGCCTTGTCGAGACGTGTATTAGTGCTGATGTAAAACTTTACCTTGGGCTCAGTTCCACTCGGTCTGGCCGCAATTCGGGTGCCGTCTTCGGTTTCGTAGATCAGAACGTTGCTTTTTGGAATATCGATCAGTTTATCTTCGCCGCTGATTACATTTTTGGCCATTGAAGTATTGTAATCTTCGATCCATTTTACCTTTGAACCAGCAACCGATGCTACGGGATTATCCTTAAAATCCATTAGCATTTGCTTGATTTCCTCGGCGCCGCTAATGCCTTTTTTTGTCAACGAAACAAGATGCTCCTTATAAAACCCGTAATCGACATAACAATCGATCAGGTCTTTGTAGAAAGAACTGCCTTTAGCTTTGGCCTGGGCAGCAATTTCACAGGCGAGTAGGGTAGAAGTCACTGCATCTTTATCACGAACAAAATCACCGACCATATATCCGAAACTTTCTTCACCGCCACCAACGAATTTCGATTTCGGGAAGTCTTTTATCATTTTTCCGATCCATTTGAAGCCGGTCAGTGCGGTTTTGAATTCTACCCCGTAGGCTTTTGCCATGGCCTCCATCATAGGAGTGGATACAATGGTTGTAGCAACAAACTCATTGCCTTTAAAGCCTTTGGCCTTTTGTTTTTCCAATAAAAATTTGGTCATGAGGATCATGGCTTGATTGCCATTTACGATTTCCATCTTACCGTCTAAATTTCGCACCGCAATACCCAATCGGTCACTATCGGGATCAGTACCCACGACCATATCAGCACCTATTTCCTCGGCTTTTTTAACGGCCAAGGATAAAGCTTCAGGTTCTTCAGGGTTGGGAGATTTCACAGTCGGGAAGGCACCATCAGGTTTTGCCTGCTCAGCAATAATGGTAACATTCTTGTAGCCTGCGCGTTTTAGTACTTCGGGAATTGCCGTAATCGAAGTGCCGTGTAATGAAGTGAATACAATCTTGAAATCATCTTTGCCCGCCGCATTGAAATTGCCGTTATTCACCGATTCGGTAATAAAGGCCTCATCGACTTCATGATCGATCGTTTCTATCAGATTGGCATCCGCAGAAAATTTAATGTCTTCAAACGATAACGAATTGATCTCGGCGATGATCTCACCATCTTGAGGAGGTACAATTTGCCCGCCATCGGTCCAATAGACCTTATAGCCATTATATTCAGGGGGGTTGTGCGAAGCAGTTAACACAATGCCTGCATGACATTTTAAATGCCGCACTGCAAAAGACAGCTCGGGTGTGGTACGCAATTCTGAAAAAAGATAGACTTTAATCCCGTTCGCGGCAAATACTTCGGCTACCGTTCTGGCCAAGGTGTCGCTATTGTGCCGACAATCATAGGCGATTACGACTTTAAGTTTTTCTGAAGGGTATGATTTTTTAAGGTAATTGCTCAACCCCTGCGTGCTTTTGCCCAAGGTATATTTGTTGATCCTATTGGTGCCAACGCCCATAAGGCCACGCATGCCACCGGTACCGAATTCCATATTTTTATAAAAACGGTCTTTCAGTTCTTCACGGTCGGTATCAATAAGTTTTTGTACTTCGTAACGTACTTCAGCATCAAAAAAATCGGTGAGCCAGCTTTTGGCGCTGTTTAGAATGGCATCCATTTACTATGCGTTATTAGGTTAATTTGCTATTAATTTACAAAGTTATCAAGTTACGGCAGTTATCCAGTATTGTCACAATAAAATATCAATGAGTTATCTTTTATTCTAGTTGAAACATAATCAGTTACAATTATCGAATTGATAG
>JBATIN010000583.1:0-9127 GCA_049667765.1 Flavobacteriaceae bacterium | reverse complement strand
GGATACCGCTTTGCCCGTTCGCACACGATAATAATAATCGGTAAAGCGCTTTAAGTCTTCTAGCTTTACTTCATGTACACGCGAACTGCTAAAATTAATATCGAAGGCAATGCCCGTAGCTTTTTTGCCCAATTTGGGACTTGTACCATATTCTACGATGCTCTCTTCGCCAGTGCTGGTCTCCCATGCTATTTTTATCGAGTTGGGAGTGGCATCCTGCAGGTAGGGCTGAATTAAAATAGTGGCTTCTTTTTGCTGGCCGTTTATTTTAAAAATTGTGCCCCATACTAAAAACACCGTTAGCAATATCGTTCTCATTGATTGTTTATTTAAATTCATATTTGTTCAATTTTGGTTAGCCACCTTTGATTTAATTCTAGCTTCAATTCTCATGACATCATCAATGTGTTTTTCCGCAATTTTGGCGTGTATTTCATCAAAAGGTAAAATCGGTTGTCGCACGTTTGAATTGGGATAAATGCCTTGACGAAACAATAACCGCTTAAAAAAGTGAATGGAGATATCTAAATGTTGGTTCGAAAATGCCAATATCGGTACTATCTCGCGGAACAGTTTTTCAGCTTCTTGAAGGTTGCCTTTTTTAAAATATTCATAAATAGCAACATAACAATAATGCATGCCTGTCGGCATAAAGGCGTGCACCCCTCGCTGCAAGCCCTCGATCATTTGTGTTACGGCCCACCCGCCACTTATGTTCAATCGCCCGTCGGTCAATTTTAATATTCTAGAATACTTGACCCCCGCAGGTACGGTTTCAATTTTTAAGCAACGAAAGGCCTTCACGTTATTGAACAAATCACATATCAAATCATCGGGCAACCCGTATCCTGAGGCATCCCAATCTTGCAACATAATCATCTCAGGCGCTAAATCGGCCAAGGTCATGAAATGATCATTAAATTGTCTTTCATTTGTGAATGGAATCTGAAACAAGACATTTTTACACCCTAAATCTAGATACGATTTTAAGGTCTTTTTGCTTTTGCATATATCGGTTTCCCCGGCACCCGCAATAACAGGAACCCTATCCTCTACGACCTCTAGTACGGTGGCCACCATTTGTACTCGTTCACTTTCAGACAATTGATAAACTTCCGAGGCCATTGCAGGTACTAAAAACCCGGCGACACCGGCCTTTATTGCCTCCAATACATTTCTCTGCAAAGCATTCAGATCAATTTTATTGTTGTGCGTAAAAGGGGTATTAAGCACCGTAACAATGCCTTCAAGTGGAAAAAGGGGTTTAACAACCATTCTTAAAATGGGCCTTATTTTGTTTTTCTTCTTTTGACTTTAATCGTATCGAACTCATTTCCATCAATATCGATCACATGCAAAATGGCCTCGTTCTGGTTGACTTCTACATTCATAAAATGCTCGATTTTTTTATAGCTTACGGTTTCGGGCTGTAGCGCATCGATATCATATAAAGGTGCCCCGGCGCCTGCCGAAGTGATAAAATGCACCCCTTTATCGATGGCATGGTGATAATGATGATCATGCCCGTTTATAAAAGCCTGCACCCCGTATTTTTTAAAAATATTGCCCCAGAATTTCCTCACCTTTTTTGATTCTTCTACGCGGCTGGCTTTTACGCTATACAAAGGCAAGTGCTGAAAGATAAAAACGAAGCCGGCTTCGCGGTTTAGTTCTAGGACTTCTTTTAACCACTTTTTTTGTGTTTTTAAATATTCAATGCCCGATTCTTCCCAATAGGCATCTTGCATATCATCGGTAGTATAGGCCGGAATGGTCGTTCGTAACCCTTCACTATCCAACACCACAAAAAGGGCGTCCCCCACCGTAAAGTAGTAGTAGCGTTCATTGTTCGGCAAATCGAAGAAATCGTAATAATAGGGCGAGTCTTTTTCATGATTGCCCAACACAGGGTAATATGGGGTATTCCGCATAAAGTCGTGATTCACTTCAAAGAACGATTCCCAATCGCTCATTGACCTGCCGTTGGCCACTAGATCCCCCGAATTTATGATGAATCTAGGGTTTCTTTTCTCCACTTGCTCAATGATCTTCTTATGCACATCGTGCCGGTTACGGGTATCACCAATGGCTACAAAATTAAAAGGGACTACCTTTTCAGGATAGGTGGTCAAAGTGCCTTTGCCCTCTTCAGACCCATCGTTTAGCACATCATAAGAATACGTAGTATCGGGTTCTAGATCTGCCAAATGAATTTTATGCTGTTTGTATTTCCTGATCGTATCGGTTTTGCCGGCCATGTCGGCTATGGTCAGGCCTTCTTCAAGGGTCGACCAGCAAATGGTAGCGTCTTTGGTGCTCATTTGTTGTATATAGGGCCCAAAGGCTATTTTGCCCTGAGCTTGGGCAAGCATTGCACTACTTGTACCGAAAACAATAAAAAGAAGAAGGAATGAATTTCGCATGCGCTAAAAAAAATTTAAAAATTGAAATTAGTTTCTTTTCAAAGCTATCCAATTTTAGAAATAAAAAGATACATTTTCTTGTTCAAACCCTATAGAATTTTGACCTTCGGATTATTATTTCCGACCTAACTTTGGGGGAACTGGAATCTTATGAAAAAAATTGCGGCGCTTTGTTTAGTACTACTTCTGGTAGTTACCTGTTCCGAGAAGAACAAAGCCAAAGTGACGTCTATTAAAGAACCGCTGGAAACTACCCTAAACGGAAACGAATTGGCCCAAATTCATTGTGCCTCTTGCCATAGCTATGTTGCCCCTGCCCTACTCCCTAAAACCATTTGGCAACACGATGTTTTACCGGCCATGGGCCATCGCCTAGGCATCTTCAACGGTGAGCATCAACCCGATAGCATCTTTGGAAACGCGAAAAATGCCGAGGTGCTAAAAAAGGCCAATATTTATCCCGAAACTCCCCTATTGGCTAAAAAGGATTGGAATAAACTAGTGGATTATTATCTAAAGGAAGCCCCGGATACGCTTCCCACACCGAAAAAAAACCATCCTATTACAATGGGACTCAAAAATTTCAAAAATACAGCAGTATCCACTGCCCATCGGCCGCCCCTTACCTCCATGGTTAAAATACTTCCTGAGAAAAAAGGACTTGTTTTTAGCGATAGCAAACGCAATGCAAATGTGCTGACTTTTATTGATGCCGACCTTGCCCTAAAACAAAATATACGCCTCAAGAACACCCCTATTCATTACTATGAAAAACAAGACACGGTCTATCTCACCACCATCGGTAAAAATGTATTTCCTAACGACCTCTCCGACGGGGCCATGCAACGCCTGACAACGGCCGACACCCCAGATGAACCTACCGCAACCCCACTGTTAACGAACCTTCAGCGTCCCGTTTTTATGGCCTACGGCGATTTAAACAATAATGGCCGAGAAGATATTATCGCCTGCGAATACGGGGATCTTACCGGTAAACTGGTTTGGTTCGAAAATCAAGCTGATGGCACGTATCTTCCTAATATCTTAAAGCACGCCCCAGGAGCCATTAATGCCATTATCAAAGATTATAACCAAGACGGTCGTAATGATATTTTCGTTTTAATGGCCCAAGGCGATGAGGGTGTTTTTTATTTTGAAAACCAAGGCGGTGGAAAGTTCACAGAACACAGATTGCTTACTTTTTCGCCGTTGAACGGTAGTCAGTACCTTGAACTGGCCGATTTTAATAATGACGGTTTGGATGACCTCATTTACGTATGTGGTGACAATGCCGACAAGACCCCCATTCTAAAACCCTACCACGGTATTTATATATTTTTGAATGACGGAAATTTTAAATTCAATCAAGCCTATTTTTATCAGCTTAATGGCGCATACAAGGCCATGCCCCGTGATTTTGACCTTGATGGAGACTTGGATATTGCGGCCATTTCATTCTTCCCCGATTATAAGGAAACCCCAGAGGAGAGCTTTGTGTATCTAGAAAATAAAGGAAACTTTAATTTTGACGGGTACTCTTTTCCGGAAGCGACACAAGGGAGATGGATGGTAATGGATTCTGGTGATATCGATGGTGACGGAGATCTTGATATTGCCCTAGGGTCTTTTGTGTATTTTTTGGCCCAAGGCGACACTACTGGCCTGAGTAAAAAATGGTTGCAAGAGAGTCCCTCGGTACTCGTTTTAGAAAACAGAATAAAATAGTCATATGAATTATTCAATACCTTTTAGACCATAATAAAATAAAGAACATGAGAAAAATTTGGGTTGTACTATTACTGTTTACCATAGTCATGAACGCGCAAGAAGACATGCTGTGCCAAGGTCATTATTGGACCGAGGACGAAGCGAACCTTGTCATGAAAGATTTTGCCGCAACTTGGAGCGATCAAGCTTCCTGGGAAAAACGGGCCGACATAATTAAGTCAGGAATTATTACGGGCATGAAGCTTGATAAAATGCCCGAAATTGTCGGAAATTTTAATCCTATTATTAGTGAAAAGCGAATACTTGATGGTTATACTGTTGAGAATGTAGCCATTGAAAGTTTTCCAGGTTTCTATATTACCGGAAATATATATGCGCCCATTGCCCCCGCAGAAAAGAATGCGGCCATTTTATCCCCTCATGGCCATCTTACGAACAAACGATATACGATCGATGTGCAATCGCGTTGCGCTACTTTGGCCCGCATGGGGGCAATAGTGTTTGCCTATGATATGGTCGGTTACGCCGAATCGGATCAAGTAACCCATAAGATGCCCATCGCCTTGCTTTTACAAACGTGGAACAGTAAGAGGGTATTGGAGTATCTACTTTCGCGGCCAGATGTTGATCCAGAAAGAATAGGAATGACCGGGGGATCGGGCGGAGGCACACAAACTTTTATGCTTGCCGCAATCGATGACCGTATTACCGTTTCGGTACCGACCGTTCAGGTATCTGCCCATTTTTTTGGCGGCTGCGTTTGCGAGAGCGGTATGCCCATTCACAAAAGCAAAGTTCATCAGACCAACAATGTAGAGATTGCGGCTCTCTGTGCTCCAAGACCACAATTGATCATCTCAAACGGTTCGGATTGGACAAGAAATACACCTCGAATAGAATACCCGTATCTACAAAAAGTGTACGCCTTGTATAACGCCGAGCACAAAGTGGAAAACGTGCACTTACCCACCGAAAAGCATGATTATGGCTATTCAAAAAGAGCGGCGGCCTATACTTTTTTGGCCTATCACCTAAAACTAAGATTAGGCAATGTAACGATAACCAACGGAGTACTGGAAGATTTTATCACCCTTTTGCCTGAAGATGACCTAAAAGTATTTACGGCCAAAAAGCCACGCCCGACCAATGCACTTATAGGCGATGATGCCGTTATTGCTTATCTGGATCTGGATAGATAAGCCGTGCGCTTTGTTGATCTTGATTCTAAAATCTTTGGATTTATTATCTTGCTTTAAAAGTAAATTTATCCCAACTTTTGCCGTCGGTATCGATCATTTCAAATTTTACCTTTTTGCCTTTTATTTTTACCGAGACCACAAAATACATGGCTTGGTTGAATCGTTGCTCTTTGCCTTTAGCGGAATGAAATAGAAACTCGTTCTCATTTTCTACAGTACGCCCGTAATAGGCATCACCGGGTATCGCGTCACCTGCTCTTTTCAACTGGTAAATATTGGCACCTGCTCCCGCAGAAACGATATAATTTACCCCGTCTCGAACGGTTCTATAATACAAATGATCATGCCCTGAGAAAACAGCGGTCACCTTGTACTTTTCAAAAAGTTTGGTTACCACTGTGCTTTTGCCTTCAACATCGTTATAACTTTTATTGCCTACGGTATAATAGGGTCGGTGTTTAAAAACAAAGATAAGTTTGCCATCGGCTTCCTTTAGTTCATTTTCAAGCCAATCCATTCGTTCTTGGCTTTCCGATGCTTTGATCCAATCGAGGGCAATGAACTTTGCATTGCCATAGGTAAAACTATAGAGGGGATCTTTTAAACCAAAAAAGTCCCCAAAGTTTTGTACCCCCGAAGCATAGTTTTCTTCGCCTGAATTCTCTTTAGGCCCCGATACTTCATGATTGCCCAAGGTGGGCCAAGTAGGATATTTACGAAAGAACCACCCTGCATCGATATCCAATTCTTTATAAAGTATCTCACCTTCTTCCCCGGCACCTCTATTTACTAAATCAGCAGTTGTCAAACAGAATTGGGGATTCTGAAGGTCGGCAATTTTAAGCACATCGGGCAGGCGATCACTTCCTTTTGAATCTCCGAAGACCAAAAAATGCACGGGAGTTTTCAGTTTTATCTTTCCCTGCGCGTTCTGCCGCTCATTTTGTTGGTTTAGTAATTCCATCCCCGGCTTTGGATCGTAGGGCGCTTTATTCGTAATGGTACTCATCGAAGTACCCGAATGAAGCACCGCCTGCTTTTTGGCTACCATTGCCGATTTGCACGAGCTCATTATAAGGATCAGAAGTAGTGCTACTAGTTTTAGTTTCATAAGTTAAATTTCTAAAAAAATTATACTGTTTCTCGTTCCGTTAGTTTTAGTCGTTCATTTTCCCATCCATGATCTATATAATCCCAAGAAAAATCAGTTCCATTAATTTTAATGCGCATAAAGCCTTCCTTGGTATTGTGCCTTCTCCCCTTCCAGCCATTACCCGCTATAGAGCCACCGGTGATAAATTCAAAACGATCGTTGATGAACCCGTACTCCTTCCAATGAATATGGCCTTGCAAAACCAATTTCAAATTATGGTTTTCAAGAATTTTAAATGCCTCAGCTGCATTTTCAACGGTTCTGGTCCCTTCGCTTCCATTTAATTGTGCATAGGTACAAATCATTGGAATATGGGTCGTGATGATAATCGGCGTTGTACGATCCACCTGCTGTAAATCATCTTTTAACCACTGTAACTGAGCCTCATTAAAAACTGCTTTGTACTTTTTTTCAGGGGTAGTATCCAAAGAATTCAGGGTAATAAAATGCCACCCTTTATGGTCAAAAGAATAGTAGGTATCCCCAAAATGCCGTTCCCACATGCCATATTTATAATCAGGGTGGTTCTCATCTTCAGGACTCTCTTCATAGATACCGAAAAGGTCATGATTGCCGATACAATTATAGACGGGCATGGCGAACCCCTTGCTCATCTCTTTATATAAATTAAATAGTGATTCACTTTTTTCAAAATTGCCCCGCATCACGTCATACACAAGATCACCGCCCGTAATCACAAAATCGGGATTCAAGACATTTACCTTTTCTATGGCCATTTGAAAACCTTTGGGTGCGTTCATTTCGGGTTTCAAATGAATATCGGTCAGAAATACAAACTCAAAAGCATTGGCATCTTTGCTAGCACTGGCATCTTCAACAGGGGGTTTACAAGCCATAGGTAAAAATGGAATTGACGCCATGGCCAAACCCGATTTACGCAAAAACCCTCTTCTAGATGTTTCTATTTCTTGCTTTTTTTTGTTCATACCCTTTTACAAATATATTCATATAGGCTGCTAACTATTCCTGATTATTGACCCATTTTACATCATATTTTGACTCGATAATCAAGATTTATAAGCTCTGATGCTCGAATCGATATCAAAAATTGAATTTCTTTTCATTGCCTCTTGGGCTTGCCCCGAAGAAGTTGACTATTTGAATCCCCATTTCAGCTCATGTACCTAAAAGCTATGAATTGTATACTACAAAACGAAACCTATGCAATGCTGATCATTTTCGATAAAATTTTAACCTCACGTCTAATTTTAGGCAAAATACCATGCAAACCATCTAAAATATAAGAAGTCAAGCATAATAAAATAAGGTTAATTTGTTCTGAGCATGGTTTACAAAACCAAAGTTTCCAAAATGGAATCTACAATTCATCTTAACATCCTTTAACACATGAGAATACTAAAATCAATTTGTATTTTTTTACTGTTTCTAACGAGCATGGCATGTAATAAGACGACTAACGAAAAAAAAGGAACGATTTCCGAAGTCCCCGTTTATAAGGATTTGCCCTACGTACAAGATTATAGTGTAAAATATGTCAAGGAAGACGAGACGACCATCCTTTCTAAAGCTTTTATGGACCGTAACGGGGTTATTCAGGTCATGTCCTCCAAGGGTCTGTTACGAACCCATGATGGTCAGTTTCTTTTTCCTGGCCAACTGGTTCAGGACAAAACCTATCGCCCTTTGACCGATAAAAAAATAACTTCAATTGCCTTGTTTCAGGATCAGTTCATCTATCTCGACGATAAAGCGGTATTTAGCAACGCTTGGGCCGGTAGCCTTTATCTGCCCCATCACTTGCCAAAGGCCCAAATACTAGCGTCAGGTTCGAATTTTGATTTTTTGATCAGCGATGGCAAGACTTTGGAGTTTCTTTCAAAAGACAAGGCCCCATGGCAAGGAGAAATCGCTGATGACCGTGTGCTCGATATTCGTTATCATGCTGCTGATAAATCCTTTTGGGTTTTGGGGCAACACAGTATTTCTAGTTTTAACACCACCAACAACACATTTGAAACGCTGCCTCAAGATCAGGAAATGACCTGTTTTGCCATATTTGAAAACAAGCTCATCCTAGGCACGAACAAAGGATATTTAGAATTGGATCCAAAAACAAATAAGCCAATAGGCGCGCTACACAATAAACTGCCGGTAAACGAACTCACCGCCATAGCCGTTATCAACGGCGAACTTTGGTTTGGCTCCGACCAAGGGGCGTTCAAGCTTAAAAAGGACGGAAAATTCGATTATTACTACGGTAAACGCTGGTTGCCCGGTAATGAAGTCCTACATATTTCCAAAGGCAATGACGGTTCTGTTTTGGTCTTGACCGAGGCTGGCCTTGGGCAAATCGTGTTCAAAGAAATGACCTTGCACGATAAGGCCGACTATTTCGAAAACCAAGTGCGCAATAGACATATTAGATTAGGATTCAATGCCTCTTTGGATGATATGGATAATGGAAATATCGATTCAGGAAGGCTAACGGATAGCGATAATGATGGCTTATGGACTACCATGTATCTTGCAGGGCAAGTGTTTCGCTATTCGGTCACCGAATCGGAGGAAGCCCTGCAAAATTGCCGGGAAGCTATGGATGCCATGGAACGGCTCTTCAACATTAATCCCGTACCGGGTTTTCC
>JBATIN010000582.1:0-3149 GCA_049667765.1 Flavobacteriaceae bacterium | reverse complement strand
TAGATAGGCATTACCCCGATATAAAGACCAATTATGTAATTGTTGATAATTTTGGGGGCACAAAAGATATGACAAAGCACCTTTTGAATAATGGGCGAAAGAAAATAGGATTTATCAGTATAAAAAGTCAATTAGACGCTTTATTACAAAGGCGATTGGGTTACGAAATGGCGCTAAGTGAAGGAGGATTAGAAGTTGATCAAAACATTATCAAGGAACTGCATGCATTCAACTATGAAGTTGAAATGAAAAATGTTATTAAAGAAATGGTAAGCGGACTTCAGGGAGTTGATGCAATAGTGTTTACAACACATTATCTGGCGGCTTCAGGCTTGCGCGAGCTTAAATTATCAAATATTGTGGTGCCCAATGAAGTTGCCATTATCAGTTTTGATGAACTCGGTGCTTTCGATTTGGTTGAGCCACCAATTACTGCAAGTAAACAACCTGTAGATGACATTGGTAACATTGCTGTTGAAATCTTGATCAATGACATAGAAAAGAAAAATATAAAGATGGAAAATGAAAGGGTATTGCAAACGAACCTTTTGATTCGAAAGTCTTGCGGAGTTTAAATTTATTAATTAACTAAACCGATTTAGTCGGTAAAAAATCAAAAAAATGAAACATCAGGGGAAGCATCTTATTTTAAGAATGGCAATGAGCATATTCTTTTTTTTATTTGTAATCTTTAATACGCTTGCAAATTTAAATGAACCAATTCTTAGTGGTCTCATTAAAGCTTCTTTTCATGAAGGAAATGGTAACGGACATATTCAAGAGTTAAATACCAATTATGGTCTTTATACTATTGCTAAAAATGATATTGAAGGTTATAAAGAAATGCTATCCGGGTCTGAATTCTTTTTGTATCCATCCATTCGTGAAGATGTTGGTGTTTCAATGATAGCCAGAGCCACAACGGGTGAAATGGGTTTTGAATTTTTAACAGGGGAAGTACCTAAAGATTACGCTTCTGATAAAGTCACTTTTTATATGATTAGCGATATTGATTTGAATCTTAGGGAATCTTTCGATATCCATATTAATGACAAACACCTTTTAACCTTTAATTCAAATGAAGATGGTAGCTTAACGGTTACCAATAATCCAGGTAATGGTGATGCAGAATACATTTTAGTAAAAAGAGATGGTAATGGTGACGGATTAGGAGCTTTCAGGCTTACCGTGCCAACTTCCTTCCTTGAAAAAGGTAAAAGTGCCAAAGTGAAGTTTAATGGGCACAAGAAGAATTCAAACTGTTGGATCATGATTTTTAAGGCAAAAGATGCAGTTGAACGCCTTAAGAAATCGGTTATTGATGAAGCAGCTTTTGTAATCAAGCAGAAAGATGAAGTATTATATGTTGATGCTCCTACCTATTTTTCGGGCAAGGAGGTTTATGTGATTAGTGATGGGAAGAAAAGTAAGGTGAAAAAACTCAAGGCTCAAGGCGAATTGTCAAAAGCGTCTTTTACCATCAATCCACCGAAAAACAATTTTGTAATTGTTTATGATGGAATGGAAATAGCATTAAAATTTGAAAAAGGAGATGGTATTATCTCAAATACTGAAATTGAAGGAAAATACCTTTACCATAACAAAACCAATTATAATACCGGTTGGTTTGCATCATTAACTAAATTGTATAAACCAGAATTTTTTGAAACGTATAATGACTTTTTTGATAATAGATATGAAAAAGGGCTAGTTTCTATTATGAACTCAAGTCATCAAGACATTGCCTGGGTTGACCGACCTGAAGTATGTATTATCTTAAGAGATACCCTTTTGTTAAGGCCAGTACTCAAAGATGCCTTTATCAGAGATGATTATGGGTTCGATATTGAAGATGGTTTGATGCTGCGCGAATACATTGAAAGACATCCGGAATCCGTGGAGAAATTGACTACTTTGTTGAATAAAAAACTGATCTCTGTGGGAGCCACTTATAATTGCCCTTATGAAGATATGTATGATGCCGAAGATCAGGTACGTCAATTATACTTGGGTAAAAAGTGGGTAAAAAAGACCTTTGGAGGATATGACTCTAAAGTATACTGGAATGTAGATGTACCGGGAAAATCATTACAAACACCGCAAATTCTAAAAAAGGCAGGGGTTGATTATATGATAATTAGTAGGCATGCAAAAGGTATGTTTCATTGGGAAAGTCCAGATGGCAGCTCAGTTTTTACCTATTCTCCAGGCCATTACGGTAATGATTTACTCTATCTTTCAAGAGACCTAAATAATAAAATGAAATATGGTGCTGAACAGATTTTATATTGGGAAAATAGTTTTGAAGGAAGCGAAATTCATACGCCGTTGCTATCAAGTCAAGATATGCTTCCTGCTATCGATTATTCTGAATTTATAGATTCCTGGAATACATTTGATTCCCTAAAAGATGACAAAGGAGTTGAACAAAGCGTTTATTTACCAAAAATGGAATTGATGACTGTGGATGAATTTATGCCTTTGGCCGAAAAAAATGCAACTAATATAGATACGATTAGAGGGGAAAGACCTAATGTTTGGGTTTACATTCATGGCCCCGGTCATCATGATGCACTTTCAGCAAGCAGAGAAGCTTCTAAACTTCTTCCAGCAGCAGAAAAATTTCTTTCCATAGCAAATATCCTCGATCCAAAAAAGATGCAATATCCTTTTGACGAGCTCGATGAAGCTTGGCAAGCCAAGATATACCCAGATCACGGTTGGGGAGGTCATGATGGTGATATAACAGATAATCTGTTCAAAGAAAATTTGGTAAAATCACAAATTATGGGAGAAAAGCTTTTAAACAAAGGTGTTGACTACATTTCTAGTAGAATTAAGAAAAACGAAAAACTAGGCATTCCAATAGTACTCTTCAATAGTCTTTCCTGGAAAAGAACCGATCCTGTAACTACAGCTGTTCAATTTGCGCAAGGGGATATGAAAAATGTAACTATCCTAACTTCCAATAAAGAGAAAGTAATCGTTCAAACAAGCAATGAGGTATTCTATAGTGACGGAAGTTTAAAAAGTGCAGACATCACTTTTATTGCTGAAAACATTCCTTCGATTGGCTATGCAACCTACTATCTCGCGAATGATAAAAATATGCCAGCCGGAAACAATGTAAAAGCGAATGTTTCTTCTTA
>JBATIN010000581.1:0-3584 GCA_049667765.1 Flavobacteriaceae bacterium | reverse complement strand
GTCTTCAATCACCAATACGGTACCCTTTCTTGGGTGGGTAGCATCAGTGTAAGGCTCTACGGTCTCAAATTGTTCATCATAGTCCTGATGCTTAGGATAGTCAACATCATCCACTTTTCCGGTCTGTATTTCTTCCAACGGAAAGTTCAACTTAAAAATGCTGCCCTTAGCAATTTCACTTTCTGCCGATATTGCTCCGCCCATTAGATCAACGAGCTCTTTAGTAAGTGCCAAGCCGATTCCGGTTCCTGTATTTTCCTTGGTATAACTATCGTCCACTTGGTAGAACCGATCAAAAATATGGGGTAGATTTTCCTTTTTGATACCATATCCCATGTCGGCTATCTCCAAGTGCAATTTATTCTCGTCATGCCATACATGAATTTTAATTTGAGATCCATTTGGGGTAAACTTAAAAGCATTGCTCAATAGGTTAAATAGTATTTTCTCCAATTTGTCACGATCAAAGGAAGCCCACATTCTGGTGGAAGGCACCTTTACATGGAAATCGATATTTCTTGATGCCGCATGTGAACCAAAAGCTGAAGTTGCCGCTCTGATGCATTTATAAACATCGCCCTCGGCAAGATCCAACTGCATTTTACCACCATCGAGTTTTGAAAGATCTAACAACTGATTGACCAAACCCAAAAGTCGGTTGGCATTGCGACGAATCATTTTGATATCGGTAGTGCTGATCTTGTTCTTTTTACTTTCCTCTAACTTTTCAATAGGACTCTTTATCAAGGTAAGCGGCGTACGAAACTCGTGCGAGATATTGGCAAAGAGACGTGTTTTAAGCACATCCATTTCTTTTAATTTTTCGGTCTGCAGTCCTAATAGTTCATTCTTACTTCGCACCTCTTCGGTTCGTTCGCTAATGATTGCTTCTAAGGCCAAGTTCTTGTTGCGTAACTGTTGTGAGCGCAGCCTGTTAAACGAGATCAAAAGCACGATAGCCGAAAGGGAATAGCCAACATAGGCCCACCAGGTACGGTACCATGGGGGAAGAATGGTAAAGCTGTAACTGTCCTCTTCACTAAGTTCCCCAAAAATGTTTTTGGCACGGACTTTAAAGGAATAGTCGCCTTCGGGCAGGTTGGTGTAGTCTTTTTTGGTTTCGGAAGACCAGGTGGACCAATTTTCGTCGAAACCGGTCAATTGAATTTGGTAGTTAAAAAGTTGTTCTTGGATGAAACTAGGTGAAGCGTATTCAAAACGAAAACTATTATTTTTATAGGGAAGTTCCAATGTTTGAGTACCGTAAACCCCTGCAATTAAAAGGGAATCGTTATGATAAACGACCTTTTTCAGGAGCACTTGAAAAGGTTCAGTTTCGGTTTCAGCAAATTTAAGGTCATATCGCAAAACACCCTTAGTGCTACCATGCCAAAGGACGCTATCTTTCAGTTCAACATAAATTGAGGACCCCATCCTCTTAGCAATCCGCTCTTCTTTTAGGTCTTCGACCCTATACTTTTCATCTTCGACTTGCCAAGCGGCAAAGTGCTTTTCGTTTTCTTGGTCGACTTTTATACTGAAATAAACATTCTCATCTACATCTATATGTTCGATAAAAACATTCTTGCCCTGCATTCCCATTGCTGTATTCACGGAGCTATCTGGTTTGAATTGATTTGAATTCCTATCAAATTCAAATGTTTCCCTACCATGGTCGGAAGCATAAATAACCCTACCCCCCAACATATAAATATTACCTGTATCGGCTGGCAAACCTTGGTCCGGACCAAATTTATCCAGTTTTAGACCATCCAATCTTAATGCACTCTCTTTGTTTTCAAATGAAACCCTCCAAACCCAGTCTTCACTGGTCTCTAACCATAAATCACCAGTTTCCTCTTCTAAAATAGTATAGGTAGAACCTTGCACACCAGCTAGTATACCTTCATCCACCCAGACGCCATCGTTATAATAAATAGAACCAAGGCCATTTTCCAAGGAAATAAAAACCCGATTTGAATCCAGTTTCGATCTAAAAAATGCCGAAGGGTTCCATTTTCCGATTGGCGATAACACATTTTCCTTTAGTTCATATACGCCTTCTTCCCAAGCAATCAATAATATATCCTTAAAAACCAAAAGGTCCCAGATGTGATCCTTTATCCCTTTTACATTTTCAAAATGCGGGCCATTAGGCCCTTTATCTATGAGTTTGAACAATCCATTTCCTGTGCCCGCGTAAATCTCGTTATCAAACCGAGTTATTGCGAACGTTGTTGAAGAAACACCTAATTTATCATAAGATGAAAATGGGGATGGGAGTTCAATTTTTGCAATTCCAAAACCTAGAGTCGCCCAGAGCATACCAGAATTATCTTTAAATAAGTTGTAAACTGATAGCGAAGCCAATATCTCTAGGTCGTTCAAAATAAGTCTTTTTTTTCCTTTTTTATCGATTACAACAATGCCACCATTGATTGTACCCAAGGCAAGACTACCATCATTAAGCTCCTGAACGCCATAAAGCAAATTTTCTTGAATGTAATTGTCAACTTCCGTTATAAACGGCCTTAATTCCTGTTTACTATGAACGAACAGAGTATCTATGGTAGCGATCAAAAGATGACCTTCACCAAAAGGCACAATATCGGTTAGCCTTTTATTCGCAAAATACTTGCCGTTTGTAACAGCTTTAATTTCATCATTATCAATAAACATTAAACCTTTACCGAGCTCTGAAAAATATAATATATCATTGACCAAGAAAATCCTAGAAAATTTAGACCCTTGATCACTCTTCCAAACTTTAAAACTATTGTTGGCCCACCTAAAAATATATTCATTCGTTTGAAAATAAATGCCATTTTGCGCAGCTTGAATCTGCCAAACAGTAGTGAAATTTTGTAAATCTTTTTCTAATTGGCTCGAAATGGAGACGTACTTCATTGCACCTCTGACATCAGTTTCCAAATAACCGAATTCACCGGAGGCACCAACGTATATGCGATTCTTATGGTCAATGGCGATTGATTTGGCATGGCCTTGGCTAGGCAAAATAATTATTTCCCAATTCACCCCATCGAACGCGAGAACCCCTTCTCCGTTGGCGAAGTAAAGAATGCCTAAACTATCCTGAACCGCGCCCCAATTTTGACCATGGGCATTATAATCATCCGGAGTATAGTTTTGAATAAAAGGAAGTCCCGCCTCATTGAACTGTTTTAAAAGGGCTTCATTCTTTACCGATTGGCTTAATGCCACCGGACCCAAAGCTGAACAAATTAGAAACACATAAAATGCCAGTTTTTTGTTCATTGCCCCAAATAAATATTAACATATATTAATGTAGTTCTTTTTTTGATCGGTCATTTATATTTTTATATACAAAGTTGACAGTCTAACAACTTCAATAAAATAGTACTGCATTAAATGTAAAATTGGTAAAGACCAAGAATCAGAAGTACGGTCCACTTTCGATAGATAACCAAAAAAACATTTATTAAATAAGGTGAATGATCAATGAAGATAACACCTAAAAGTAATTAAAGTAGAAAAACGAGATGCATATAATAGATTTACCTTGGAAAGAATTCAGGGATTAAACTTAAAGAATAACCTTGCAC
>JBATIN010000580.1:0-7733 GCA_049667765.1 Flavobacteriaceae bacterium | reverse complement strand
GGTCTGCTTGTCTTGAACACCAAAAAAATGGCCGATCATTTTAAGGAGCAGATCACCATTTCGCTATTTCTAAAAGAGACGGCCAAAGAGGTTGAAATCGACCAATTGCAAAAAAGCTTGGCCATGGCCGAGTACACCAAAACGGCTACCTACGTAAGCAAAGAAGAGGCAGCAGAACAGCATAGCAAAGAAATTGGGGAGAACTTTTTAGAGTTTCTTGGCTACAACCCCTTAAAGAATTCCATTGACGTGCAGCTAAAAGCCGATTTTGTCTCCATTGAAAAAATTGAGGAAATCGCCAACGAACTTGTTCAAAAAAACTATGTTGACGAAGTAAGCTATGATAAGCCCTTAGTTGGTCTGTTGACCGAAAACGTAAAGAAAATAAGCTTTTGGATTTTGGTCGCCAGTGCCATCTTCACCTTGATCGCCGTACTTTTAATCAATAGCTCAATACGCCTCTCTATATACTCAAAACGGTTTATTATTAAGACGATGCAGATGGTGGGAGCAACAAAAACCTTCATTAGAAGACCTTTTATCTGGACGAACATAAAACTTGGAATATTGGGTTCATTGGTAGCCTTGTTGGCTTTGGCTGGCGTATTGTACTATGTAAACGACGCCTTTCCTGAGCTACAACTTTTTCAAGATACAACGGTGCTCATAATCTTATTCGTTGGCGTCTTTGTTCTAGGGGTTATGATTTCATTGATCAGTACATTTTTTGCAACACAGCGTTTTCTAAATTTAAGAACCGACGAACTTTACTATTAGACTATAGATGCATTAATTGGTTATAGTCTGATTAAAAGAGATGTCCAAAACGTTTCTTTGTTCCAAACCGTTTTGACCAAGTACGTTGATATAAAGAATGTCTTAGCCAAGTCGATATAATGGCATAACTCTAGATCTGTTTTACCCTTTAACAAATAACTCGGTAACCCATAACTTTTTCCTAAATTTGCGGCATGGGCAAAAAAGATAAAAACAATAACGGTCAAAACATGACCCAAGAATTCATCTTTCAAAAGAAGAACTACATGTTCATGTTCATTGGTATAGCCTTTATTGTTTTAGGCTTTATTTTAATGAGCGGTGGCGGTAGTGATGATCCTAATGTTTTTAATGAGGATATTTTCAACTTTCGAAGAATTCGTTTGGCACCGACCTTGGTGTTGATCGGCCTGGGCATAGAAATCTATGCTATTTTATTGAATCCACATAAGAAAAATTAAGGTTTGGACATATTTCAGGCGGTCATTCTCGCCATAATCGAAGGCATTACGGAATATTTACCCGTTTCATCAACAGGGCACATGATCATCGCTTCATCGTTTTTCGGTATTGCACAAGATGATTTTACCAAACTGTTTACGATCGTCATTCAATTGGGTACCATACTATCGGTCGTAGTTTTATATTTTAAAAGGTTTTTTCAGAGTGTCGATTTTTATTTAAAGCTTATAGTGGCGTTTATACCCGCGGTTATATTCGGATTGCTTTTGAGTGATTTTATAGATTCTTTACTGGAAAACCCGATTACGGTAGCCATCTCATTGGTGATCGGCGGGTTCATTCTCTTAAAAGTTGACGATTGGTTCGGCAATGCCGAAGAAACCGAAATTTCATACGCTACTGCCTTTAAGATTGGACTTTTTCAATGTTTGGCCATGATCCCTGGGGTATCTCGTAGTGGGGCAAGTATCGTTGGGGGAATGTCGCAAAAACTATCACGTACCGTGGCCGCCGAATTCTCTTTTTTTCTTGCCGTACCGACCATGTTAGGCGCGACTTTAAAAAAGAGTTACGATTACTACAATGCAGGGTTCACATTAACTTCAGAACAGATCAATCTGTTGATCATAGGCAATGTGGTCGGTTTTCTTGTAGCCCTTTTGGCCATAAAGACCTTTATCGGGTATTTAAGCAAACACGGATTTAAAATGTTCGGGTATTATCGAATTATCGTGGGGATACTACTGCTTTTAATCCACTATTTCGTTCGCCCGCTAACTGTAATTTAATGACTGCTGAAGATTATCAGAACGGACAGACCCTACTTATCGATAAGCCTTTGGGCTGGTCTTCTTTTCAGGCGGTGAACAAATTAAAATGGGCAATTCGCAAAAAATTTGCCTTAAAGAAAATCAAAATCGGGCATGCGGGCACTTTAGACCCCTTGGCAACAGGACTTTTGCTAATATGTACCGGGAAGTTCACTAAAAAGATCAATGAACTACAAGGGCAGGACAAAGAATATACTGGCACGATAACCTTAGGTGCTACAACCCCATCGTATGACCTTGAAACCAAGGTAGACCATACCTTTCCGATCCACCATATTAATGAAGCATTGATTTTAGAGACTACCAAAATTTTTATTGGTGAAGTTGAGCAGGTTCCACCAATATTCTCCGCCCTGAAAAAAGATGGCAAACGCCTTTATGAATATGCTAGGGAGGGAAAACAGGTAGAAATACAAAAAAGAAAAATATTCATTTCCGAATTTGAAATTACCCAAATTGAGCTACCCTTAGTTGCATTTAGGGTTGTTTGTAGTAAAGGCACTTATATACGATCATTGGCCCATGATTTTGGGCAGGCCTTACAAAGTGGCGCATATTTATCTGCCTTGAGAAGAACCAAAATAGGTAATTTCAACGTAGATAAAGCCATAGACCCAATGGAATTTAGTGAAGCGTTACTGGGGGAAAACTTCGATTCGCAACAATAGCATCTAGGTTTTATTCCGTTCAACGAATAATTCAAATATTTTTTAGAAATTGAGGTTATAGCAATATGAACCTGAACCGAAAGCATTTATCGTTATTAATAACCGTCTTTACCTTGGCGATCATGGTATTGGCCCTATACAATGTACACATGGGCCAAGGACAGGAAGAAGACGAATATATCGTTGAAATGATGCTTGAAGAGGAGGATCTAGAAGAACTGGTCAAAGAAGAGGAAAAACTACTGGAGGAACTGCAAAAAGCGGACCCCATTAAAAGTCATATGGCCTATAACGAAACTGCAAAGCCTAGTTACGGCAACCCCGAACCTTTAAAAACCTTAGAGGAAATACTAGAAGAAAAAGCCGCCGAAAGCGATGAGGGCGACCCTGATGAATTACTTGCCGATTCGGAATACGCCGCCAGGGTAAAAGAACTGGCAAAAAAACGCGAAGAGAAAAAACAAATGCTAGGTGAAAAAGAAGCGCACAAAGAAGAATTCACCAACAATTTGGCAAAACGGCGAACCTCGGTTTCGTATTCATTAGTGGAGCGAAACAGCTACAAATTGCCCCCGCCAATATATACCTGTATAGAAGGTGGTAAGGTCGTTATCAATATTACCGTCGATGCCAATGGTAATGTGACCGAGGCCGAATTCAACTCAAAAAGCTCGGGCACCTCTAATGGTTGCCTTGTCGATAATGCCGTAACCTACGCGTTAAAGGCAAAATTCAGTTCTGCTACCAAAACATCGCAAAAAGGTACGATTACCTATTTATTTCAAGAGAAGGCGCGTTAGATCTTCTAATATACTGTTCCCTTTATCATTATTATACCAAACTTGCAGGTCTTGTTTGAACTCAGCAGACAACGAATCGTGTTGTGCTTTGTAATCCTCAACCAATTTTGTAGCGTTAGTAGAGCGAGGCCCCCAGGTACCGATTACATCCCCAGTTTGATCATCGATAGCAATCAGTTTCGGAATAGACCTATTGCCATTTGATAAAAAAAGATCCATAATAGCGATATTTTCATCACGAAGAATAATTTTCAAGGTGATATTCTCATTCAATTCGGCTATTTTTTGAATGACCGGTATGGCTGGCGAGGCATCGCCACACCAACTTTCGGTCAATACTAGCCAAGTGGTTTGTTGGGCATATTGCGCTATAATAGCTTCGGCTTCGGGCGTGAATTTCAAGGTCTTGTCCCAACGATTCATTCTTCTATCGTTTAGTTGGGTATAATTGGTCAAGGCATCGGTCTGTTCTGGGCCGGTCGACTTGCCCTCCTTAGCCAATTGGGCTACCATTTCACGATATGAAACATACGACATCGCTTTTGGCAATGCCTTTTGTAATAGCGTTTGCGTATTAAAATCGAAAGTAACAGAATTCATAAATTAATTTTTTAGATTTTGCAAAATTAAGGTTCATTTTGCAAATTGGCAGTTACAAAAGTTGCATTAGTAGCCCTAGGTTAACAAACCTTACAAATCTTGTGGATTGATAGCCAAACTATTGAAGAGTTTGGCCTTGGTCGTAAAAAACTTGTTCTTTACCAAGTTCTGTTTCAGTTCAGCATCAATGAGTTTGCTTTCTCTAGAGTTGATCAAAAACAACGAACTCTCACCAAAACTAAATTTTCGTTCTTCGGCGGAGACCAGGGCGGTATAATTATTCACGATTTCCTGAATAAGCACATTCTGTTTTTGAAAGGAATCCAGTTCTCTATAAATCGCAATAATTTTATTCTTGAGTTCAATTTCGGCATTGTCAAGCTCAAAATTCGCGTCTTGCAATTTTATTTTCGCCAATTTAAGATCGCCTCTTTCTTTTCTTAAGAACAAGGGCAATCGCAATGTTAAACCGCCTTTATACTGTTGGGTCTGAAATGAATTGATGAACTCTGGTGTTTCGGTTAAGAAATTGTACTCAAGATCTATTTTTGGCAACAGCTTGTTCGCCTTCAGATTCTTATCGACCGACAGCCCATCTATTTTATAGCCTAATGATTTTAATTTTGGATGATTGGCAATCGTAAAACTATCCAAAGGCTTGCCCAATATTTCAAGGGTAGCATCGATTTCAGCTTCCAGACCAATTGCAGGTACAACATTGGGTTGCAACTCGATCGGAACATTTTCGGCCATCCAAAGAAAATTAGAAAGTTCTAATGATTTTTGCATTAAACTTACCTTTGCCTGTTCCAAGCTGAGTGCGCGATCTTGTACGGCAATTTTAGCTTCGAGTGTATCAATAGCGGCAACTTCACCTAATAAAGCGCTTGTTTTTACACCTTTAAAACGAACTTGTGCATTGTTTAAATAGTTAGCGAAGATTTGACTGTCTTGATATGCCTGTAGCCAATCGAAATAGGCCAGGGCGGCCTTGAACAGTATCTGGTTGACCAACAGGTCTCGATCTGCCTTTGTCTGTTCTCTAAAAAACTTGGCTTGCTTCAAGGTAGCCATGCGTTCATTGATCCAAAACCCTTGGCCTACCGACATAGAAACGCCGGCACTATATAATCCGTCGGTCGGCACACTTTCAGCAGGATTCAAGTAATCGCCATCGTTCTGCTGCAGATTGCCCTTTACTTCAATGCCATACCAGGTCGGAATCTTAAACGTAGCGTTCAACCGATCGTAATACTCGGTACCCTTAAACTCTTTTCGGTCGTAATCGATTTCAATTTTGGGGTCGAAACCACCGCGGGAGCGCATCAAATTAGCCTGTCCCAGATCTATGTTCAGCTCTGCCTGTTTTGCAATAGGATGGTACTTTTTCACAAAACCAAGATACTCCCTGAAATTAAGCACAAGGGTATCGGACTCCTGAGCGTTTGCCGCCGAAATCAGTAGGATTACTATATATGGTATGTACTTTTTCATAAATTAAAGAGTAAAGCTCTACAACTCCCTTAATCCCTGCTTTTTAGGAGGGAAGCGAATTCAGTTCATCACTTTTTAGCTTGTGCCGTTTGTTTGGTAGGTTGGTAATAATTTGGGGGGAAACCGTTTAACTGTCGCCAAAGCTCATACCAAATAGGCACATCTTCCAATAACGCAATGGTATTCGCCCCCGAACCTACACGCATATCTTTTGGCCACTCTTGCTCTTCTGGATCCGGCGCTAAAAGCACCCTGTATTTTCCATTTTCACTTATAAAGGTTTCCACAGCTACTACCTTTCCACCATAGGTTCCATATGAGGCATTTGGCCAACCCGAAAAGACAATGGCCGGCCAACCATCGAACTGAATACGAACTTTCTCGCCTATATGTACCAATGGTATATCTAAAGGCTCAACATAAGTTTCTACCGCCATATCATATACTGCTGGCATTATACCCACCAAACGGTCACCTTCTTTAAAGGTTTCCCCAAGTCCACCTTGTAAGGCTTTGTTGATATATCCACTCTGCGGTGCACGAATATAATACATGTCATTCCGCATTTCGTAGTTGGTATATTCGTTTTCAAGCTTGGTTACTTGGGCTTCAGAATCGAACTGGCTCGATTGGGCCGTATACATATCGCTCTGGGCCTTTGAGATCTTGTCGGTATATTCGGCCTGAACCCGATTAATTTCCATTTCGGCATTGAGCACCTCATTCGCTGAGGCCAACAGTTTATTTTCTTGCGATACCAGTTTTGCTTGGGTTTCTTGAAGTTTCAATCGCTTTTCCTCAACATCGGTCACCGCCTTTAAGCCTTCTTGTTCTAGTTGTGTTGTTCGGTTGAACTGGCGCTCAGCAATACCAATGTTGGTCTTTGCGGCCTCAAGGTCAATACTATCGCTCTGCACCTTAAGGCGTGATTGCATTAGTTTGTTCTTCGCTTGTTCAAGCTTTAAACTTCTTTCGTTGGCCAAAGCGCCGATCTGATTGTTCAAAGCCTTTACTTTGCCCTGATATGATTCAACAGACATGGTTTTCGCCTTAATCTGCTGCCCTGTACGTTCCACTAATTTTGGGTCGAAATACTCGTTCTTGATTTCTGAAATGAAAAGGATGGTATCGCCCTTCTTTACAAAATCTCCTTCTTGTACAAACCATTTTTCTATACGTCCAGGTATGGGCGATTGAATGGTCTGAGGTCGCTGGTCGGGTTTTAACGTGGTCAAGAACCCATTGCCCCGTATGTTTTGGGTCCATGGTAAAAAAAGTACAATAAGGCCAAAAATGGCCGATCCCAATAAGAACCTATTAAAGTGCTTATAATGTCTTTTATGAAAGACCCTATCGGTAGATTTATACCCTGTAAGGTGTACGGTCTTGTTTACCGGATTGTTAGAAATATTCAGCATAACTACTTAGTTTATTGAAGCTATTTTACCTTTTTCCATAGTAATTATTCTTTCACAACGGCCTATCCATTTAGAATCTTGGCTTGCGACGACCAATGCCCATGGGTTATTTCTATCAATCAAAAAGTTCATGATCCGCAAGGCTTCGATTTCATCGAATTGGTTCAACGGGTCTTTGAGTATCAATAATTTTGGTTTACGCACAATGCTACGTGCCAAAACAATCTTCTTGGCAATGGTATAGGGTATTTGCTGCCCTTCGGGATACAGCATGGCGTTCAACCCTTTTGGTTGCTCTTTAATAAACTGTAATAATCCAACATTTTCTAAGGCCCAATACAGATCTTTTTGCGTTATAGAAGTATCTCCAAAAGTGATGTTCTCCAAAATAGTACCCTCAAAGGGAGTTTCCTCGGTCAACGATTGCCCAAGAAATGAGCGATAGTGATTTGCGTTTATTCCTTGTAATGAAGTATTATTGACATAGATATTGCCTTCACTCGGTTCGATAAGCCCTGTGATCAATCGCAACAAGGTAGATTTGCCCGAACCGTTCGCCCCCACGATCAACTGGCTGCTTTTTGGAAGAATCTGTAATGAAATATCTTCAATAAGCTTTTCCTTACCCTTTACCTTATAAGAGACATGGTTAAGCTCTATGCTAATATCTTCACTAGCCAGCAA
>JBATIN010000579.1:0-7071 GCA_049667765.1 Flavobacteriaceae bacterium | reverse complement strand
TTGAACGCGTTGTTACCGATTGGCTATGTGCCAAAATCGGCTATGACACTTTTTCAAGGGGGTTTTTGACTTCAGGAGGTACACTGGCCAACCTTACCGCACTTTTATCCGCTCGAAAAGCAGTATTAGATTTCGATGTTTGGAACGAAGGCCACTCAAAGCCATTGGGAATCATGGTTTCCGAAGATGCCCACTATTGTGTTGATCGCGCGGCAAAGATTATGGGGTTGGGCGAGAAAGGGGTCATAAAAATCGAGACCAATGCCCAACACCAAATGGATACCTCGACCTTGGAGGCTCGATTAAAAATAGCCAACGAGAACGGAATAGTAGTATTCGCCGTGGTAGGAAGTGCCCCTGTAACAGCCACGGGAAGCTATGACAATCTAGAAACCATAGCCCATTTCTGTGAAAAACACAAGCTTTGGTTCCATGTGGATGGAGCCCATGGAGGTGCTTCAATCTTTTCGAAAAAATATAAGCACACCGTAAAAGGCATCGATCAAGCCGACTCTGTAGTAATCGATGGACATAAAATGATGATGATGCCGACCATAACCACGGCCCTACTTTTTAAAAACGGCAATCATTCGCATGCCACCTTTAGCCAAAAAGCAGATTACCTATTGGTACAATCAGATGATGAAGATTGGTACAATTTGGCCAAACGTACCTTTGAGTGTACTAAATTTATGATGAGCCTGCATTGGTTCACACTATTAAAAACGTATGGAGAAGGTATTTTCGACGAATATGTGACCCATCAGTATGACCTAGGCCGACAATTCGCAGCGCTGATTGAAAATGATCCAAGTTTTGAACTGGCCTTGAATCCGCAATCGAATATCGTTTGTTTTCGATTTATCAATAACACCATAGGCCTTGACGATTTAAATCAGCTAAACATGCGAATTCGACAAAACCTTTTGGAAGATGGTGAATTTTACATTGTACAGACCAAATTGAGAGGGGTCTATTATTTGCGATGTACCATTATGAACCCATTTACAACGATGGAACATTTGCAAGCGCTTTTGGTCAAAATTAAACAAATAACTATTTCCTAGTAAATATGTAGTGCTATCATAAGAGTGAAATAGAAATAACTTGGTACTTCTAAACTATGTCATTCTCGCATTGACTCTAAAATTGTTTCTTCAGAATCTTTGTTTGAAAAATTGATAGCGCACTCGATAAGGGCCAAATGTGAATACGCTTGAGGGAAGTTTCCTAAAAGTCTTTTCGTCTTAAAATCAATATCTTCACTAAAAAGACCTAAATGATTACTATAACTCAATAATTTATCGAATTGAGCTTGTGCTTTTTCTTCTTCCCCAATTTTAAAAAGGCTATTGATAAACCAAAATGTACAGATGGTAAATGAGGACGATGGCAATCCGAAATCGTCTTCATTTTTATAACGATAAAGTAATCCATCATTGCTTAATTCTTTCTCAATGGCTTTTACCGTACTGATGAATTTGGAATCCTTTGCTGGAATAAATCCATACGATTCCATCAACAAGACGGAAGCATCCAAATGTGTTGATCCATACGATTGTACGAAAGCGTTGACTTCTGGGTTCCAAGCATTGTCAAGAATGTCATTCTTGATTTCCTGTTCAAGCTTGGTCCATGTTTCTAGCTTTTGGGTCTTTTTCAAAATCCTGGCGACTTTTACAGCCCTATCGATAGCGACCCAACAAAGCACCTTGGAAAATGTAAAATGCCTATCCTCGGTACGGAATTCCCAAATTCCTTTATCTGGTTCTTGCCAGTGCCTGCTGACAATCCAAACAATGCCCTTTGTTATCCCCCAGAGTTCCTCACCATTTTCTATACCCGTATCGAATTTAACCAATTGGGAATGTATGACATCCATTAAGATGCCATATATATCGTTTTGCTTTTGCGCATAGGCAGCATTACCCACACGCACGGGTTTGGAACCCTTATAACCGGATAAATGGTCAAGGGTTTCTTCGGTCAACTTCTTTTCTTTGTTAATACCGTACATGATCTGGAGCTTCTCATCCTTATCAGGAATTAAATCAATGATAAACTGCAAATATCTTTTAGCTACATTTTTGTGCCCCAGATCGGCCATCACCTTGATCACCATTGAAGCATCACGAATCCAGCAGAAACGATAGTCCCAATTTCGCACCTCGCCAATAGTTTCAGGCAACGAAGTTGTCGCCGCGGCCAAAACCGCTCCGGTCTTATCGTAACTGAGTAATTTCAATGTGATCGCACTTCGGGTAATCTGCTTGTTATATTTTCTATATGTTGGTGTTCGATTGGCCCAATTCAACCAATATACCTTGGTACGTTCTAAATCAAGATAGATTTTTCTAGAAGTCGGTTGTAAAATTTTCTCATTGTAGCCCAGTAAGAAATATCCGTTCTGGGCTACCTCCAATTCTCTTCCTTCAACAACTGCATTTTTGTTAAAAGAGGTATATAGAAACACGGTATCGAATTTTTCAGTTTCCGTTAGACTTACGATAAAGTTTCTTTTTACGTAGGTATTTGTGGTGCCCAAGGCATATTCAAGTTTGGGGTTGTAATGCACACGAAACTTGGGCTTTCCTTTGATATGCCTTACATGTCTTGCTAATTCCGGTGGTGCATGATAACCACCGTTTTCATTGTAATAACGAGGCATAAAGTCATGAATCTCAAAGACATTTTCTCCATCCGAAAATCGGGTTATCAATACGGCCGTGTTTTTTTTATAGCGCTGCTTGATCGTATATTCATCATTGACCAAGATTTCAAAACTGCCACCTATTTTCTCATCCAAAAGTTTTGCAAATACCGATGACGAATCGAATTCGGGCAAACAGCACCAATCTATACTTCCGGTTTTCGATACCAAAGCCGCACTTCTACAATTTCCTATTATTCCGTAGTCTAAATTATCCATTTCGTAAAAATCTTAATTCAATTTGGTTCACAATTGGTTTTGCCTTTCTTTTTCCCGAAATTGAGAGAAATTAAAATCAAATCAAAGTAAAACCCTTGATTTATGAGCAAAACTATCATAATCTCAAATAGACTACCCGTTCAATTGCAAATTAGCAATGGAAGTATCACTGCGGTGCCCAGCGTTGGCGGTTTGGCGACCGGTATGAAATCGGTTCACGCCGGCGGCGAAAGTCTTTGGATTGGTTGGAGCGGCTTGACCGATGAGGAAATTCCTGAAGAACTAAGTGGCGATATCGATAAGGCATTGGCACAACATGGTTGCTCAAAGGTTAAACTTTCGGCTGCTGAAGTCGATGGGTTCTACTTCGGATTTAGCAATCGTACCATCTGGCCCTTGTTCCACTATTTTTTGGAGTACTCCGAATTCGAATTCGCCAGCTGGGAAATCTATAAAAACGTAAATCAAAAATTTGCAGATGCCATTCTAGAAAAGGCAAATGACGACGATATTATCTGGGTTCATGATTACCAACTGATGCTGGTGCCCCAAATGGTGCGTGAAAAGCGCCCAAACATCGCTATTGGCTTTTTTCTGCATATTCCTTTTCCTTCCTATGAAATATTTAGAACCATGCCCTGGCGCGAAGAAGTGCTACAAGGCCTTTTAGGGGCCGACCTTATCGGGTTTCACACCTACGATTATGAACGGCATTTTTTAAGTTCGGTGCGCAGGCTGTTGGGCCTTGAGGTTAGTTTTAATGATATTTATCTTGAGAATAGGGTCATTAAGGCCGATTCTTTCCCCATGGGCATAGATTATAAAAAATTCAGGGATGCTGCCCTGGAACACAAAAAAAGGGATCCCGATAAACTATCCGAACTTCAAAAAAGACTCAACAAGCATAAAGCTGCAGATCCCGAGGCAAAATTCTTTCTTTCTATCGACAGATTAGATTATTCTAAAGGCATTGCCAAGCGCCTGAATGCCTTTGAGTATTTTCTCAATAAATACCCCCAGTACAAAGAAAAGGTGCGTTTGATCATCTTGGCGGTGCCTTCCCGTTCCAATGTGCCTCAATATCAGCTATTAAAACGTGAAATCGATGAACTGGTGGGCCGAATTAATGGGGAATTTTCCACGGTGAGCTGGACTCCCATCTGGTATTTCTATAGATCCATGCCTTTTGAAAACCTGATCGACCTTTATACCTCATGCGATATAGCTTGGCTAACACCGCTGCGCGATGGAATGAACTTAGTGGCCAAAGAATATATTGCAACCCGTACCGATAAAACGGGCGTACTCATACTTAGTGAAATGGCAGGTTCGGCCAATGAAATGAGTGAATCATTGTTGATCAACCCGAACAATTTCGAGCAGATCGCAAATTCGTTGTCGGACGCGATCAATATGCCCTTAGAAGAACAACAAACGCGTAACGCGCAATTGCAAAAAAGACTGGAAAGGTACAATGTAGAGCGATGGGCCAATGATTTTATGAACTCCCTAAAAGAACAGAATGACAGGGATGCCGCCAATATATCAAAGCGGATGACAGAAAACAGGCTCAATTCGGTTCTGGAGAGGTATAAAAAAGCAAAAAAGCGGTTATTGTTCTTGGATTATGACGGCACATTGGCCGGGTTTCATGTCGACCCACAAAAGGCAGGTCCCGATGAAGAACTATATGACTTTTTAGATGCATTGCAAAAACAAGAAGGAACGACACTTTTCTTGATCAGTGGCCGCGACAAGGATACCTTTACCCGATGGTTTTTACCTAAAAAGTATAATATGATCGTGGAGCACGGCGTCTGGATTTCGCGGGAAGGGGAAGAATTTAAACTCTTGGAAAATGTAAAAAACGATTGGATGGAGAAAATCCGTCCCGTTCTGGAATCTTTTGTAGATCGCACTCCTGGAAGCTTTATTGAAGAAAAAAACTACTCCCTGGCATGGCATTATCGAAAAACAGATCCCGATTTCGGTAACCTGAGAGCAAGCGAACTTTCTACGGTGCTTACCAGTTTAATTGGTACTGATGACCTCAGTGTACTCAACGGAAATAAGGTGATGGAGGTTAAAAGCAGCAATGTGAACAAGGGCCGTGCCTCTATGCGCATGCTCGGGGAAGACGACTATGACTTTGTTTTCGCCATTGGTGATGACTGGACGGACGAATTTATGTTTCAAGAACTGCCCGAAAATACGGTTACCGTTAAAGTTGGTAGACAAAAAACCTCGGCCAAGTATTTTGTAGAGAATACGGCTAAAGTTCGCGAGCTTTTAAAATCCTTTATAAAAGCATAGATTTAGGGTAAACTCACAAAGATGAATAAGTTGCTCTCTATTGGCCTATTGTTTCTAACCTTTGCGCTATTTGCCCAGCCCAATACCGAGGTCTATCTTCTTGATATTCATGCAAAGGATGGGAAAATTTCTCTTTCAAACTTGAGAAGCATTTCTAATAATGAAGGTTACGACAATCAGCCTTCATTTTACGACGACAACACAATATTATTTTCCTCAACGCAAAATGGGCAGACCGACATTGCCAAATATGAGATAGGCTCAGGGGAAATATCGTGGTTGACCGATACGCCAGTGGGTAGTGAATATTCCCCATTAAGAATCCCGAATTCATATGACATTTCAGCGATTCGATTAGATTCAACAGGACTACAACGCTTGTATCGTTATGATAGGTTAACCGGACAATCTGAAGAATTGCTAAAAGACCTAAAAGTGGGCTACCATGTTTGGTACAACGAGCACATTTTGGTGTATACCGTTTTGATCGAAGACCGAATGGATCTGCATGTCACCAACTTTGAAGGTGAAATCAGCTACTTGGTTCAAAAAAATGTGGGCAGGGCGCTCCATCACATCCCGAACTCGAATCAAGTCAGTTTTATAAGTAAAGAGGCCAATGGTCACGCGGTACTATCCTTAAACCCAATAACTGGAAAAACCGCTGCCTTGCAAGGCCTGCCAAATGAGGTCGCTGATATCTGCTGGTTGCCCGATGGCCGATTGATTTTTCCGGCTGGTAATTCGATTGTTGCGGTAGACCCTAAATCTGCAGAAAAATCTAGTACGATTCATGTGTTCAAAGAAGAGCAAAACAACAGTATTTCCCGAATGGCGGTAAGTGCTGATGGAAAACACATGGCAATCGTTTCCGAAGCGTCTCCTGCCCTTATTGTCCAAAAACAAGTTGATTCGTATAACGCCACAAATATTGAAGCCTTTGTAAATTGTTTTTCCGAAAATGTTCTGGTAAGAAAATTTCCCGACGACACCTTATATGTCGGCCGTGAAAAAATGCGGAAGAATTACAGCGGTCTTTCCCAGGGCAAAAAAGTTTATGAGGTAGAAGTTGTAAAACGTATAGTCATTGGCAATAAGGTAATCGATCACGAAAAGGTTACCGGAAATGGTAAAATTCAGATGCAAGTGGCAGTTTATGAAGTAGATAACGGTACCATTTCAAGTATGACTTTTATTTTCGATGATAGCTCTGCGCCAAATCCTGAAACCATCGTTCAAACCCAATTGGATGCCTATAATAAAAGAGATATCGAGGGCTTTTTACAGACATACACCCAAGATATCAAGTTGTACAACTTCCCAAATGAATTGAAATCTGAAGGTATTGAAAAGATGCGTGAAGGGTATTCAGGCTATTTTGAATCAACGCCTGATTTATATTGCGAAATCAAAAATAGGATCGTCATCGGCAATAAGGTCATTGATGAAGAATACATTACCGCAAATGGAAACAATTTTAGCGCCGTGGCCATCTATGAAATTGAAAACGGTAAAATTGCCAAAGTCACCTTTTTACGATAACTTCCGACAAAAATCCAAACCATGAAAAAACTGATTTTCTTTTTACTAGTATCGGCCTGTATCGGGGCCTTTGCCCAAACCGACCAGCGCATTTATGATATCATCGAAGCTGTTTCGGCTGAACGAATAAAAGCCGATGTTACCCAGTTGACCAATTTTGGTACCCGACATTCCTTGAGCGATACCGTTTCGCAAACCCGTGGCATTGGCGCGGCGCGAAGATGGATAAAATCAGAGTTCGAAAAAACCTCATCGGCCTGTAACGGGTGTTTAAATGTCCTTTACCA
>JBATIN010000578.1:0-5078 GCA_049667765.1 Flavobacteriaceae bacterium | reverse complement strand
CGGTTCTCGCTAAATTCATATACTGGGCAACGGGACCAAGGCCATGGGTAGGGTAGAGGTTGCCATTTCTATTGGCATATTGATAGGTTCGCCATGAACCCGTACCTCGTTCTTGTTCCTCCATTTGAAAACGCAACTCATGAATATAAGCTGCCTCTGCGTGCAAAGGTTCGCCGATAACCCCAAGTCGACACATGTTCAAGTACATAAGTTCTTCTCGGGCATAGTTTACGTTTTCCATCATCATGCAGTGCTTTCCTGTAGCTTCTGACGTGTCGACAATATCCCACATTTCTTTAGTGGTCAAGGCGAGGGGTACTTCACAAAAGGCATGCGCCCCGTTTTTCATCGCTTCAATGACCATGGGGGCATGGTTTTCCCAATTGGTTACCACGAAAACCACATCGGGTTTCACTTCTTTAAGCATGGTCTTCCATTTGTTCTCATCCCCAAAATAAAGCTTGATGTCTTGGTGCCTTTTGCCAGCGCCAATTTTCTTTGCTTCATCGCCCCATTTTTTAGCAAGGTCTTCATATAGATCACAAATAGCTACCACTTCTGTACCTGGTAAGTCTGCGAAAAATTGCAAATGTCCCGGACCTCGTGCGCCTACACCAATGAATGCGGCCTTCACGGTTTCAAGTTTAGGGGCTGCAAAATCACCCATGTATTTATGCATGAACGGTCGGTCTGAATACGACTCTGTTGCCTTGGCGACCATGGGCCCCAACGATACGGCCGCCCCGGCCAATGACGTTTTTCTGATGAAATTTCTTCTGTTAAGTTTGCTCATTTTTATGTATTTAGTATTTTACTCGGTGCTGAACGACGATGCCGGAAGCCCTTGCATATTGAATAGGTCTCCGTTAAAATAATCTTTCCAGGCATAACGTACATACACTGGATTTTTTACCGAACTGCTATGCACTTCAATTTTATCATCTACGATCGTGGCCTTGGCCTTCACGTAATTTTTATCGGATCCAGCAATTTCAAAACCGTCGGATTCAGTATTCTTTAGCATCAAACCACCCTCTGCAAAATCGAAGGTTATACTAATTTTATTTCCTTTCGTATCGTGCGATCGGTACAAAGGTCCTGTTGGCAAAAGGCTGCTCCCGTAGTCATTGGCCAAGGCCAGTCTTGCCAATCGGTCTCCGACATCTTGTTTATTACCTGGGTGAATGCTGTTGGGTAAGCCGATATCCATTGTTATCGCCATACCCGTTTTTGGCGTTGCCAGGCTTTTTCGCTGTGCATCCCGTAAAGCGGGAGAATTTTCGTTACCATAGGAAAAGGGCGCAATTTGCACAAAGTAAAACGGAAATTCTTCGCCCCATCGCTCTCGCCAATCTTCAATCATTCCAGGGAAAAGCTTTAAGTATTGTTCTGCTCTTCCAACATTGCTTTCCCCTTGGTACCAAATGGCACCTTTTAGGGTAAAGGGAATAAGTGGATGGATCATACCATTAAACAAAACAGTAGGTGTACCCGAATTTAAATTAAAAGTTTCAATGCCTTTAGGTGGATTTTGTAAGGCCTCTTGATTTTTATGGAACAACAGAAAATTTGAGGTTTGTATACCGGCGATCTGTTGGTATTTCCAACCCTCGACCATCGGAATAGTTGCATCCGAGGTATTGTTTTTTAGGATTAACTCGCCCATAAAACCACCACCACCGCCGGTGTCAATGACTCGTATAGCAAGCGTATTTTCACCTTTAACGAGTATTGATTTCGAAATCGTGTAGTTTCTAGGGGTATTGTAACCCGCAGTACTGCCGACTTTTTTCCCGTTTAGAAAAGCGATATCCATATCGTCGATGCCTTCGGGAATGGAAAGGGTGTAATCAGAGGTAATATCTTCTACCTCAAAGGTTTTTCGAAACCAGAAGGCTCCGTCGTTACTCGGCGTAGGTAAGGTTTCTACCATGACCGGAACATCGGTGGTTTTCCAATCAGCATCATCAAAATCGGCCGACGCATATTGGGTATCTTCCAAAGAAAGGGCTTCCCAGGTTTCAGGTGAGGTGGGGAAACTCAGGGTAGGGAATTTTGCATACCAATCTTGGAACACGGCAATTTGGTCTTCTTTAATGGCTTCCAATTCTGGTTTGAATTCTTGTAAGTCGACTATCTTTTCACTACTGATCCAAGATTCTACCGGGGTGCCGCCCCAGGTACTGGTGATAATTCCAATAGGCACATTTAATTCTTGATTCAATTTTCTGGCAAAAAAATAGGCAGCTGCACTACATTGACCGGCCGTTTCGGGGGTAGTTACTTTCCATTCGCCTATAAAACTGGTTACTGTGGTAGGTGAAATGGATCTTCCTACATCGATAAACCGGATCTGTGGATAGTTGGCCTCAGCAACTTCTTCTTCATAATTGTCGACGGGTTCTTTGGGAAGAAATCCCGTTAAGGGCATTTCCATATTCGATTGGCCCGAAGCCAACCATACTTCACCTATTAATACATCATTTAAATTAATAGTGCTGTCCTTGGTCGCAAGGGTCACTTTAAACGGGCCACCTGCATCTGGTGTCTTTAGATGTAACGACCAATGGCCTTCACCATCGGCAAGGGCGGTTGCTTCTTCCCCCCAACTTCCGTTTACCGTGATTTTTTCCGAAGGATTCGCATTTCCCCAAAAAGCAACCTCATCTTGTTGCTGTAGCACCATATGGTCGGAAAAAAGCGAGTTGAGCGAAAGGTTGGCTTTTTCAGGTTCGTTACATGAAAAGAAAAGGATTGCAATGGTAAGGGTGACCAAACGTAACGCCATGCTTTTTTTCATTGAAAGACCGATTAGCTGTACAATTTAATAAATTAAAAGATAAGCTATCGAAGTTTTTGAAGAATCCCTAAAAGAGTCTTGAATTTTCAATGATAAGGTGACAATGTATTACCTATGAATGGTCTGCGTTCTATCCGGACCTACCGAAACTATTTTAATCGGCACCTCAAGTTCTTTTTCGAGGAAATCGATATAATCGTTCAAGCTTTTTGGCAATTGATCAGGAGAGGTCATTTTGGTGAGGTCTTGTTTCCAGCCATCCATTTCGGTATAGATCGGGGTAACATTCTCGGGGTCAATATTATACGGAAGGTGGGTAATCTTTTCTCCTTTGTATTTATAAGCGGTGCAGACCTTCAACTTTTTGAAACCACTTAGCACATCGCCCTTCATCATCATAAGTTCGGTAACCCCATTGATCTGTACTGCATATTTTAAGGCTACTAGGTCTAACCAGCCACATCGTCTGGGCCTGCCTGTAGTAGCACCGAATTCGTTGCCTACTCGGCCCATGGTCGCTCCATCTTCATCAAAAAGCTCGGTAGGGAAAGGGCCACTGCCCACTCGGGTGGTATAGGCCTTGAAGATGCCTTTCACTTCGCCAATTTGGTTCGGGGCCACCCCTAAGCCTGTACAGGCTCCGGCCGCTGTAGTATTGCTCGACGTTACAAATGGGTAAGTGCCAAAATCAATATCCAACAAAGAACCTTGTGCCCCTTCGGCCAATATTTTTTTACCTGCCTTTTGTGCTTGGTACAAATACTCTTCACTATCGATAAAGGTGAGTTTTTTCAATTGTTCTACCGCATCACAAAAATCGTTCTCAAGTTCTTTAAGGTCGTATTGGATGTCTACATCATAAAAAGCGATCATGGCCTCGTGTTTGTTGGCCAGGGCACGATATTTTTCCTTCCAATTATCGAGTTCTAGGTCGCCAACGCGCATGCCATTTCTACCGGTCTTGTCCATGTAGGTTGGGCCTATACCTTTAAGCGTTGAGCCTATTTTTGCTTTGCCCTTGGCCGTTTCAGAAGCGGCATCCAATAATCGGTGGGTGGGCAAAATAAGGTGTGCTTTTCTTGAGATGAGTAATTTCGATTTAATGTCGATTTTGAACTTGCTCAGGTTCTCCAATTCTTTTCTGAAGATAACAGGGTCAATAACCACTCCATTGCCTACAATATTCATAGCGTTTTTATGGAAAATGCCTGAAGGTATGGTATGCAATACGTGTTTTATACCATCAAATTCTAAAGTGTGCCCTGCATTGGGACCACCCTGAAAACGGGCGATAATATCATAGTCTTTCGTTAAAACGTCGACAATTTTTCCTTTTCCTTCGTCACCCCATTGCAGGCCTAACAATAAATCTACTGCCATCTATTTTTTTGGTTAGCGGTTTGTGTTTTCTTTAGTGCTTGCTTCTTCGGCAGGCTGGTTCTTAGTGCCGTAAAAATACAGCGAATGTGCATTTATTTTAATATCGAATACCTCTTCGATGGTCTTTTTTATAGATTGAATCCGCGGATCACAGAATTCCATGACTTCGCCAGTATCGGTTAATATGACATGATCGTGTTGATGGTCAAAATATGACTTTTCGTATTGCGCCTGGTTTTTGCCGAATTGATGTTTTCGAACCAGTTTACAGTCTAACAAGAGTTCAATGGTATTATACAGGGTAGCCCGGCTCACCCTATAATTTTTGTTCTTCATGTTAATGTATAGCGATTCAATATCGAAGTGTTCCTCACTATCATAAATTTCTTGAAGAATGGCGTAACGCTCCGGTGTTTTGCGATGCCCGTTCTCCTCTAAAAAAGTGGTGAAAACGTTTTTGACTATTTCTTGATTTTTATTGGAAGCCATATCTTATTGTCATGCCAAAAGCAAGAAACAAAGGTACATTTAAAATTTAAATTCGAGAGACTTTGTCAATACCGTTGATCTGTTTTAAGTTGGCGATCAATTTCTTAAGGATGCCAATATTCTTTACCACTACCGTAATTCTTCCGGTAAAGGTTCCTCCATCTGTGCTAAAGTTTAAATTACGCATGTTTACGTGCATGTTGTTGGAAATCAGCTCAGTAATCTCACTTACCAACCCTAAATTATCAATACCGGTCAACTGAATTTCCGATTTAAATTCTTCTTGGCTAGAGTCGATCCACTTTGCACTTATGATGCGGTATGCATAGTTGGATTGTAATGAAATGGCATTCGGACAGTTTTTTTTATGCACTTTTATGCCATCATTTACACTAATAAACCCAAACAC
>JBATIN010000577.1:0-5300 GCA_049667765.1 Flavobacteriaceae bacterium | reverse complement strand
CCTAAAAGCTGTGCTTTCGTTTCCATTCGCCCGCCCCACAAAAAATCAATGGGTACAGAATCGAATAGGAGTATACCGCTAATAACAACAAGGTGAAATACTATAAAAAGGCCAAAGAGCAGTAGGCTTAATAGTGTTGCCCGTTTAAAACTGATAAATGATCTCATAATCTTATTTGTTCTATGAACGAATATAATAGAAGTCTATCATTAAAATTCTTTCAACATTACCGCCCCTTTCTTTCCCGTTATGGAAATTTTTCCTTTCAGTTCTTTTCCATAGGTAGCCTTTATTTCCCGCAATCTTTTACCTTCATCCAGCATCCGGGAATCTACATTTTCAAAAGATTTTGGAAGTCGCACCAGCCCTTCCTCCAAAGTGGCATCGAAACGATGCGGAAAATCGGTAATGTTCAGGCTGATCTCAGAAGATTCTTGCTCGATCGAAATATCGGCCTTGGGATCCAAGATTTCACTAACCCGGAAATCAGCGACCCGCAGGTTCAGGTCGACACTGGTTTTCAGATGGTTCAAGGCTAAGGTCGTGAATTTTAAGGTGCCGTAAATGGTGCCGACCTCGTCTACGGCAACTTCATCTTTGTTCGAATAGATTTCAAGGGAAGTTACGTTCTCCAAGGTAATATCTGAACCACTGCTATTGAGGCGAAGGTTTTTTGAATCGCTCATATCGAGTTCACCATTTATAATCGTCAGGTTTGCGTAATTAATGGACTTTGCCTTGAGCTTGCCATATTCGACATCGATATCGGCTTTACCTAGATCTTCGTTCATCCAGAGATCCCCATGTTCAATTTTGGCCCTCAAATTTCCGGTCCAATCCTCGATGATAACATCGCCAAAAGTGTTGGTCACTTTTAATTCCGCTTTTGAAGGCATATACACGGTATAGTCGATCTGTAGGTTGCTCCGGTTAAAATCGAACGGATTCGCCTTTTCAAAAAGGTTGGCAAAGAACCCGCTACTTTTTTCGGCAATCTCATAGGAAATCGAAACAAAGTCATCGCCGTTGCGAATGACCGGATTGATCCTGTTCAGCAGATCCTCGGCAGTTTCCTTTTTTTTGTGGTTTACCTTAATGTTCATTACCACGGAGACTTCATTCTTGTTCCATCCAAAGAGATTGATGTTGCCATACTTATTTTCCAGTTGCAGTTCGCCCCTATCGGTCATGGCGTAGGTCTTTGCTACCTTTTTAGCCACTTGTGATTGCGCGCTAATGCCCTGCCCAAATGCAAGCATCAATGCCACTAGCAGCAGTTTTTTACAAAGTGTATCCATAATCTTCATCTTGTATTTTCGAATCGTTTATCTGTTTCAAAAGCTTTTCGATCAGTTCAATGCGTTTTTTGTAATTGGAAACAATAGCTTCCAATACCAATTCATTATCAAGGTTTTTTTGCATCTCTAACCGAAGTTGCCCGTATTCGGCGTCGAGTTCGTCCATAAAGGATAAAAACTCGGCCTTGTCTTCTTCCGATAGGTTCGGATTATCTTTTACCAATTGAACTTGGTAAGATACCAGGCCTTTGTAGTGCATATCGATATCCAACAATTCTTTAGAGGCATATTGGGTTTCGGTATTGGCCGGCCCGAATAGTTGCAATCCGATGAAACCTGCTATACCCAAGAGAATGAGTAGGGTAGCGGCCACTCGCAACATCGTCGACCTCCAAAACGGAACCACTTTAGGTGCCTCGGTCTTCAGTTCGCCCGCGATGTGCGCCCACATTTTGGCTTTGTCGGCCTTGTGGTCGTCGAACGCCGCTGCGTTTTCCCGTATGTGTTTTTCAAAATTGTCCATTACCGTTCGTTTATGATTTCTAGTATTTTTTTCTTCGCCCTATGGTACTGTGATTTTGAGGTAGAGGTAGAAATCCCCAATATCTCCCCGATTTCATCATGGTCGTATCCTTCTAGCAGATACAGGTTCAAAATCTGTTTATAGCCTGAGGGCAGTTTTTCAATGCCTTCTTTCACCTTTTTTAGTTCAATGGCGTCCGCTTCACTGGGGATCTCCTCTTCATTTGCCAATCGGTATTCGTGGGTGTCCATCGGTACCACCGGAATCCGTTTTGCCTTCAAATGATTGATGCTCTTGTTGATGACAATCCGCTTTAACCATGCCCCGAACGTACTTTCGTAGTTGAAACTGCCGAGATTTTTAAAGGCGGATATAAAACTGTCTTGCACAATATCTTCGGCATCTTCCTTATTCCCCAACATGCGCATACCTGTATTGTACATGGCATCGACATAGAGCGAATACAACTGGTATTGCGAGCTACTATGGCCGGTCTTGCACTTTTCTACCAGTGCCTGATGCGTAAAGCGGATATCGGTTTCCAATGAGATTCCCTGGTATTTAGCGGTCGTTTAAAGTAAAAGACAATGTAAAGTTATAAAGGTTGCACGAGGGATAAAAAAATATGAAATACGAGATTAGAAGTACGAGGTTGGAAGCACAACGTTCGAGGTCGTGTCTTGCCTTACATAGGAATACTTTTTCAGCACTACGGTTTCCTTCCTTCAGGGCCCAAAATGAGTAAAGCGCTTATCGGTCTTCCCAAACCATGGCCACTTTTCCTTTGGTATGCATGGCCTCGATATACCCTAGGGCTTCCGGTATTTTTTCGTACGGATAGGTCTTCTCGATATGGACTTTAATTTTTCCCTTTTCAATCAAGGAGGCCAATATTTCCAAATCTGCCGTATGGGCTTGGGCCGTGAATTGGGTCAGGTCGAATTTACCAAATGCTTTTTTAAGAAGGACGGAGAACATATGCCCTAGGGTCGTAAAGCCGACCATCACACCTCGTTGCCCCAAACGCTGGTAGTCATTATACGAAAGATTGCCATGGGTATCCACGATCAGATCGTAGGTGCCCTGGTGTTGCTGAAGGTTTTGTTGGTCATAAGCCAATATAGTATCGGCGCCCAAGGTTTTTACAAAAGCAACACTTTTGCTGGAACATACTGCCGTAACCTTGGCACCATATGCTTTTGCGATCTGTACCGCAAAATGCCCCACCCCGCCGGAAGACCCATTGATAAAGACCGATTCCCCCACTTTGATTTTCCCATGCGTGGTAAGGGCCTGTAGCGCGGTCAGTCCTGCTATGGGTACGCAGGCCATTTCGGCAAAACTCGCATTTTCGGGCATAAGGGCACACGCTGTGGCGGGCGCACAGATGTATTGAGCAAAGGCACCGCCTTGAAGTGACTCCCCAAAAACACGGTCCCCGACCTTGAAATCGTTCACGTTAGTGCCAACGCCTTCGACCACACCCGAAAAATCTGCCCCTAGAATTTTATCCTTGGGTTTAAAGAGGCCGAACGAGAATCGTGCAAAAAAAGGTTTTCCCCGTAGAATATGCCAATCGGCCGGGTTGGCCGAATTCGCTTTGATCTTGACCAAAAGATGATCTGCTTTAACAACTGGTTTTTCGACTTCTTCCAGTTGCAGTACTTCCGGGCCGCCGTAAGTTAATTTGGTAAAGGCTTTCATAATGCTTTGTTTACTTTTTTCATGTTACGTTACGGGTCGAAGACTAGTAAGAACGGTGCTTTTCTTTTAAAATCTTCTTGTTTTCAACGGTTATTTCTGAACCTTCTGCAAGCATTACCGAGTCGGGTCGCATTGTATTTAGAAATTCAAAATCAGGGCCATAGACCATTCCAAAATCGACTTTGATTTCAGAATGTACCACCTCATATTGACACCATTTAGGGTGCGTCACTTCATATTCATTGGTTATTTTTTCATTCACTTTGGCGTAGCCCCAATAATGTTCGGTAATGAATTCAGTTTCGCTCTTCTCCGGTATTTCCGAAGACTCCAAATTGGCAATTAATTTTATAAAGTGCCAATGGCCCTTCTTTTTCCAATGATAGGCTACCGTTCTGTTGTTGTTATTTTCTGTCCAATCATGGCGCATGGGCAAGGTTTCATAATGCTCATTGTACATCAAATTTGCGACAAAGGTTAACCCGGGTTTAGGGACTATTTCCTTGATAAAGACCACTCCACGTTTCCAAGTGCCGTTTTCAAACCGTTTGACGTAAAACCGTAGATTCACTTCTTCGAAATTGGTATGAAACGGGATTTTCACACCTACTAATTTTGTGTTGAGAAACATAAAACCGACCAAACTGACAAAGCACTTTCCTTCCCATAGGTCGAGTTCGGTGCCAGATGGAATATAGTTGGAGAGCACTCTTGGGGGAATTACATAATTGGCAATGGCCAATTTTCTCCACGCTGCTTTTAAAAAACTCATTTTCTATGTTATGGTTAGCAGATTCAGCACCACAAGTTTCCCTTCTTGGGAGTCCCGTTAGTAATCGCGAAAAGGAGGTCTTTCATAGTTCCTATACAGCACTACTAATCTCACTTGAATGCCTTTAGCAGGGCCTAGCAAAAGCCGTTCAAGCTATAGTTCTAGCACCCTGGATTCTTTTCTTCAACATGTTTTAAATGATTTGCAATCATTTTCGTTAGAACAACCTTGTCAATGTCTGCTAGGGTTTTGATATGAATACAGCCTTTATCGGTCTTGTGCTTGGCAAATTTTTTAAGCAGTGCTTCACGGTCGTCAAAACTACCGGACAAATAAAGAGCAATCGAGGAAGCCCTGGGGGAGAAAGCAACATTCGGACTATCTCCTTCACGTCCACTTTCATACTTATAATGATGGCTGCCGAATCCAACAATACTTGGCCCCCACATCTTAGGTTCAAGTCCCGTTTGCTTTTGAATGAGTGCTACTAGCGCAAAACAGTCTTGACGTTTGTTTTCGTCTTTTACAGCTTTAATAAAGTCACTGACGTTAAAGCTTGTTTCAGTTGTTTTATTTTTAGACATTTTTTTGTAGCGTCATGTTTATAGAAAATAAAAAAGCGTTGAATGGGCATCTAAATTGCTGCCAAACCTACAGGATCACTCGTGCTTTTTGCGTTATTACATACAGCGGTTAGGGTACTACCAAATTTATAAAATTAGGGCCAGCCGTCTATTTTTATTCACAGATTATTTTTCCATTTCCCTCGGTTACCTACAGTTTACCATGGGTGGCCGTCAGAGTAGTTTTGAATACAATCTTTGGCAAAATAAAATCGTTTCCACCATGTATATTGCATACGATCTTACTCGGCACGCTACTAGTCGCAGACTACCGGGAGCAGAGTACTCTTGTGGCACGAGCAGAATGATGCTTGCGATAGCGGGGCACAACGATTAACGATATTTGTTGTTTGCATTAGCTTTATCTATTCCGTTATATA
>JBATIN010000576.1:0-4205 GCA_049667765.1 Flavobacteriaceae bacterium | reverse complement strand
ATCCGGTTTTGGTCGGTACAACCGGGCGTAAACCTCAGCTCCGTCATCGGCATTGAACGTGATAATTTCAGGATCTCTCCAATCATACTTTTTGAAGGCCTCGGAAGTTGATTTCGTAATCTGTTTTGCGGCCCCGGTATTTTTCGAGAACAGCGGATTTTCTTTTAGATACAGCTCTGTAGGCTTGTTGGAATAGGAATACAAAATAGCCATGTTCTTTTCATCGGGAGAAAGAGTAACTTCATTATTGCCGGTCATGGTGGTCAACTGGATCAATTTTCCGCCGTTGATGGGCATCCTATAAAATTGCCGATCACCCGGATGGTTTTTATTGGCCGTGAAATACCAATGCTTTTTATCGTTGGAAATCTGGGGGTCGTAGATTTCGAATTCGCCGGAAGTCAGGGCTTTCGATTTTTTCGATACGATATCCATGACGTATAAATGCGAATAGCCCGTTTTTTCGGATTGGTACCAGATACTTTTATTGTCTGGCATCCAGCCAATGGAACTTCCGCCCCAACCACCAATGCCGGGACCGGCGATCCAAGCTTCGTCGTGTTGATGGTCTAAATTGATAATGTTCCCATTTTCAACGTCCAGAAGTACAACCCAGCGGTCCTTATAGTCGTTGGAGGTAATATTCAGGATGGCATTTTTTCCATCGGAACTCCATCTCGGTCCTGAAATATTGCCGATCCGATTTTCGTTTTTATAGGGCTTATCGGGATACTCTTTGGTGTATTCGGGCACATAATCGAGACCTTCAAGATTGTTCAGGGCCACAGTATCTACTTTTCTATTCATGATATCGTAGATGAACATTTCGTAGCTGTCGGGTTCATCGCCCACTTTGGATCGGGTGTTTTCATCTTCTGTATAGCCCGATTCCGTAACATAATGCGGCATGATGGTGCGTTTGTCCTTTGCCCTTTTCACGGTAAGATAGGTCACATACTTTCCATCAGGACTCATTTGTTGGTTCGCGACCGATTTCTCGTCAACAAAAATTTCAAAGGGTCTTTTTAGTTCGTTGCGTTCGATAAGTTTTTCGTGCGTATCGGTTTTTTCCTTTCGTTCACGCAATACATCAAAAAGTGCCAATTGGTCCTCATAGAGCCATTCGTCTTTGGTGCTTTTCTTTTCGGGCGTTTCTTTTTTGTCGGTAAAGTCGGTTATTTGAGTGGTCGTTCCGGTGTGGATATCCCAAGTAAAAATATTGTTGTTCTTTTCGAAGGCGATTTTTGTCATGTTCTCCGTAAAGTGCGGGCTGCCTTCATGGTCTTTGGTTTGAGTGATCGGTGTTATGGTATTCGAATTGGTTTCCATCATAAAGATATCCCCGTTTTTCGCATATATCTTCCTAGTTTTTTTTGTGTCGAAAGTACTGCTGGCCGATGGAAGATCATACTCCGTTTCGAAGTCCACTTTTTGGATTTTTTCGTTCTGTAGTTGATAGGAATACAGTGAGTCGTTATAAACACCTTCAGGATTCCAATCGAAATAGATGGTTTTTCCATCGGTGGACCATTGCACGTTCGAAGGCAAATGACCTATAAAATCATCGCCCTGCATGATTTCTTTGATGGTCAGTCTAGACGTGTTTCCTTCTTGAGCTAGAAGTGATAAGGGAGCTATTAAAAAAGCCGAATAGAGCAAAAAGTGTTTTTTCATGAGTGTTGGATAGGGAATTAAAAGGCTAAAATTAAAGAAAAATAAATAATCGTTATAAATATTTAAATATTTGATAATCAGTATTATAACAGTTTTTAAACGTAAACAAACGGTTACAAACGAAAGTAATTATTTATATACCGAATAAAATTTGGAGTCGGTTTTAAGTTTGCCCTGTCGAATGATAAGAGTTCGATAGTATTAACTGTTTAACACAAAAATTAGTAATTATGAACGCACTTAAAAACAAAGTACAGTTGATTGGTAACTTGGGCCAAGACCCAGAAGTAGTAACCTTGGAGAACGGTAACAAGTTCGCCAAATTTTCGATCGCCACGAGCGATTCGTACAAGAACGCCCAAGGCGAAAAAGTAGAGGACACCCAATGGCACAATATCGTCGCCTGGGGCAAGCTCGCCGAGATTGTAGAAAACTTTTTAACCAAAGGGAAGCAAGTGGCCGTAGAAGGCAAACTGACCCACAGGTCGTATGAGACCAAAGAGGGCGAAAAAAAATATATTACGGAAGTTCGCTGCAACGAACTTTTGATGTTGGGGAAATAAATATTTTTTGAAACCCCCGTCTGCACAGACGGGGGTTATTTCTTTTTTGAAGCATTGAATAATTGTTAGTTTACGTCTGGTAAGACTTTCGACTTCAGTTTATACATAGCGCTGCCGAATTACTCAGACCGACATTAATCCTTATTTTTACACCAATGACACCCACACCAACGCACCAACAGCTCCTCCCGTTATTAAAAAAGCACTTTGGCTATGATTCTTTTTTGCCAAACCAATTGGCGGTTATAGAAGATGTTTTGGCAAAAAAAGACCTGTTGACCATTATGCCCACTGGCGGTGGAAAATCGTTGTGCTTTCAATTGCCGGCCTTGGTGTTGGAGGGTACGGCCATCGTGATTTCGCCCTTGATCGCATTAATGAAAGATCAGGTAGATGTGCTGCGTGCCAACGGCATTGCTGCCGCCTATTACAACAGTTCGCAATCGCCTGAAATACAACAAGAGATTTTTCAACAGCTAAAGCAGGGCGAGCTAAAACTGTTTTATATAGCCCCTGAAAGTTTGGGAGCTTTTGGCACCTTGTTCAACGATATCAACATTAGTCTGTTCGCGATTGATGAAGCCCATTGTATCTCATCGTGGGGGCATGACTTTCGTCCCACTTATACTCAATTGGGGAGCTTAAAAGAACGTTTTCCCGAGGTGCCGGTAATCGCCTTAACAGCTACCGCCGACAAAACTACGCAAGACGATATTGTAGATCAGTTGGCTATTGTAGGGGCAGAGCGGCATTTGGCCTCGTTCAATCGACCCAACCTTTATTTGGAGGTTCGCCCGGCACAAAACCGCATCAAGCAGATTTTGGATTTTATCGGTCAACGGCCCGCTGAAAGTGGCATCGTCTATTGCTTGAGTCGTAAGAGTACCGAAAAGGTTGCCGAGCGCTTACAAGCTTCCGGCTACAATGCCAAGGCCTATCATGCGGGCATGTCTGCCGATGAACGTTCTCAGACCCAAGAAGATTTTATCAACGACCGAGTACCGATCATCTGTGCCACAATCGCGTTTGGTATGGGTATTGATAAAAGCAATGTGCGTTGGGTTATACATTATAATCTACCTAAAAATGTAGAAGGCTACTATCAAGAAATCGGCCGTGGCGGTCGAGACGGACTCCCGGCACATACACTACTTTTTTACAGTTATGGTGATGTAACGCAGTTGCGAAGGTTTATCTCAGAAAGCGACAATGCCAAAGTGGAATACGCCAAATTGGAGCGAATGCAGCAATTTGCCGAGGCCCTTAGTTGCCGCCGAATCGCCTTGCTCAATTATTTTGGGGAGCACTTGACCCAAAATTGTGGTAACTGTGATATCTGTAATCGACCACCAAAATATTTTGATGGTACTTTGTTGACCCAAAAAATCTGCTCGGCCGTTACCCGTTTAAAGGAAAGCGAACCTATGGGCGTTTTAGTTGATGTATTGCGCGGAGCACAAAATGCAGCTGTTTACGAAAAGGGACTCCAGAAGATTAAAACATACGGTGTGGTAAAGGATGTTTCATGGCAAGATCTGCAGCAATACGTTATTCAACTCTTGAACCAAGGGGTACTTGAAATCAATTTTAGGCAAGGAGCCCAGATCGGACTCACCCCTTTGGCGAAACAAATTTTATATGAGGATAAAAAAGTGGAGTTGGCTATTTTGGTGAAGGAAAAAGCAAAAACCAAAAAAGAACGAAGAATTACCACCGAACCAACCGGACTATTTGAAAAGCTTCGTGTACTTCGACAGCAAATCGCCGTAGAAGAAGGCGTGCCCGCTTACGTTGTTTTCAGCGATGCCAGTTTGAAGGATATGGAAGCCAAAATGCCCTATGACGAAACTGAATTTATGAAAGTTTCAGGGGTAGGGCAGGCCAAGTTGGAGAAATACGCCACGATTTTTCTGAAGGAAATAAACAAGCATAAAAAGTCATTGGAACCCAAAATAGCCACACATGAAC
>JBATIN010000575.1:0-4474 GCA_049667765.1 Flavobacteriaceae bacterium | reverse complement strand
CCTTGAAAATGGGGGAAACTGATTTGGCCATTGAAAATTATAAAAAGTCTTTAATACTCAATCCTGACAATACCAATGCCTCGGAAAAGCTTAAAGAGCTGGAAAAAAGTAAATAATATAGAACTTTGATAAAAACCATAGCTTTAAAGACTTTGTCCGCCCTCTGGTGGACTCCCACCCCGGTAAAGTATGATGATTCTATCGCTAGAATTCGCAATGAATTAAGAAATATGCTAATTTGTAGCCTAAACCAAGCATCTAAAAAGAAATTTAATACATTTTACATCACACTTATACTAGTTGAATATGAACCTTATTAAGTCTTTGTCGTTGCCCATTTCATTACTGTGCCTTATCTTCATGTTGATCGTGGGCTGCAATCAACCCAAAAAAACCGCAACTGCAGAAATACCGGAGAATCAAATAATCCCTGCAGATTGGCCGACCATAAAACCCTTACCCTTGGATCCCGCGATCGAGGCGCAAATCGATGAACTACTGCCAAAATTGACCTTGGAACAAAAAGTAGGTCAAGTGATCCAGGCCGACAACGCCTCGGTCACGCCCGAAGAGGTTAAAAAATATCGATTGGGATCGGTACTCAGTGGGGGCAACTCCGCCCCGGGTGATTTGCCCTACGCCGATACCAAAACATGGTTGGCGCTGGCCGATGAATATTACAATGCATCCATCGACCCAGAAGGCGTTGAAGTCGCCATACCCTATATATGGGGTATCGATGCCGTACACGGTCATGCGAACCTTGCCGGTGCTATTGTCTTTCCGCATAATGTCGGGCTCGGTGCCATGCGCAATCCGGATCTTATCGAGAAAATCGCAGCGGTGACCGCCCATGAACTCACGGTTTCCGGTCACGATTGGACCTTTGCCCCTACTTTGGCCGTTCCACAAGACATTCGTTGGGGTAGAAGCTATGAAGGCTTCTCAGAAGATCCGGCGATCGTCAGGTCCTACGCAGATCGCATTGTCTACGGACTGCAAGGCCATGTTGGTGAGGACGGTTTTATGGGCGCCGGCCGCGTGATATCAAGTGCCAAGCACTTTCTCGCTGATGGAGCCACAGAAAATGGTATTGATCAAGGGGATGCCAAAATTAGTGAGGTGGAATTGCGAGACGTTCATGCAGCAGGGTACTACAGTGCCATTCCGGCAGGCGTGCAAACGGTAATGGCCTCTTTTTCAAGCTGGCAAGGCCGGAAGCTCCATGGCGACAAAGAACTGTTGACCGATATTTTAAAAGGGCAACTCGGGTTTAACGGCTTTGTGGTAGGCGACTGGAACGGTCATGGCCAGGTGCCGAATTGTACGAATACCGATTGTGCACAATCTTTAAATGCAGGTCTCGATATGTTTATGGCTCCCGACAGCTGGAAAGGCCTATATGAAAGTACCTTGGCACACGTTAAGAACGGAACCGTTCCGATGGCACGCTTGGATGATGCCGTGCGCCGCATCCTACGCGTAAAAATTGCATCCGGAATATTTACCAAAGGTGCGCCGAGCACACGAAAAAATGCTGGGAATGAAAGTCTTTTGGCGCTTCCCAAAAACAGGGCTATTGCAAGACAGGCCGTTCGCGAGTCCATGGTTTTACTAAAAAACAACAAAGGCGTATTGCCCTTAGATGCTTCGAAAACAATATTGGTCATCGGTGACGGTGCGGAGAGCATTTCTAAAGCCTGTGGAGGTTGGACCCTATCGTGGCAAGGCACAGGCCATACGAACGATGAATTTCCGAACGGCGAATCGATACTTGATGGCATAAAAGAAGCTGTTACCAAAGCTGGCGGCAAGCTAATTTTTTCAGCAAAAGGCGATACCAATGCAAAAGCCGATGTGGTGATTGCGGTCTATGGCGAAGATCCGTATGCGGAGTTCCAAGGAGATCTTGAAAATCTCGATTTTGTTCCCAATGGCTTTGATGTTGGTAAGCTTGCCGAATTCCGTGGTAAAGGAATTCCTGTGGTGTCCATTTTTCTATCGGGTCGCCCCTTATGGGCTAATCCCGAAATAAACCAATCAGACGCGTTTGTAGCTGCATGGTTACCGGGCACCGAAGGAGGAGGCGTCTCTGATCTAGTATTTCAAAGCGACCCAACGTATGATTTTACCGGGCATTTGTCCTTTTCTTGGCCAAGTAGCGCGGTGGTCTCGGTAGACACCGCAAAGGGAAAATCGGAAGCACTGTTTAAGTTAGGTTACGGACTCGATTATAAAAGCACGGCGATCGTCGATCAACTTTCGGAGGATTCAGGTTTAGAAAATATTGATCCAGCATCAGGAGGTAAATTTTTCGGCAAAGGGGCTCCCGTTGCACCATGGGCCCTGTGGCTGAATTCAGGTGACTTGAAAAAACAAATATCGAGCTATCCAACATCGGTGGGAGGACTGATTATCAGCAAAACCGACCACGAGGCACAAGAAGATGCCTTGCGAATCAAATGGACCAAAGCAGATAATGACCAATTTCGCGTAAGTACGGCTTCGCCCAGCGATATGTCACGTCAAGCCAATGGCGCGATGGAACTGACCTTCTCGGCAAAATCATTTACGGACAACGATGCCGCGGTCAAAATTGGCATGGGGTGCAACGAAGACCCCTCTTGTGACCATACGGTCGATATCAACATAACAGGGAATACCTGGCAAGAATATCGTATCAGCCTTAGCTGCTTTGCGGATCGGGGTGTCGACATGGGCAACATCACCACTGCTTTACTGATTACGGCCGGTGAAGGCGTAGATATCGGAATAAGCAAGATTCGCTTGGAATCTGACATCGATGCGAAACCTGGATGTGATGGCAAATAGCCGGTTTGATGAGTCCGAAACGATTCATAATTGAGAATTATTTGTATATACCCTTGATAAAAAAAGGCCTTGCCGATGATAAGCCCTTTTTATCAGAAAGTTAAAAATTAAATTTCCTCGGCCAACCAAGCCTTCATCATCCAGACCGTTTTTTCCTGTTCGGTGATAAAATCGCCCATCATACTGTTGGTACCTTCATCTTCGGCTTCACCAGCAGCACTTAGAATTTTTCGTTCCAACACCAAAAGTTCGGTCAATGAGTCTACGACCAAACGGATGGCTTCCACATCGTTCGTAATGTTCTTGCCTACGGGCACCTTTGAGTTTTCAATATAATCACTAAACGTATGTTGGGGTACACCCCCTAAAGTAAGAATACGTTCGGCCACCATATCTACCTTCAAATTCGCATCGGTATACAACTCTTCGAATTTTAGGTGCAGATCGAAGAAACGTTTTCCCTTAATGTTCCAATGGATACCCCTTAAATTCTGGTAATAGGTTTGAAAATTAGCCAATAATGAATTTAGGTCTTTACTCAGTTTTTGCGATTTTTCGGCACTCAGGCCAATACTATTCAGTTTCATAATCATTGCTTTTTAAATTATGTATAAATTTAATAGATAATAAAAGTAAAATGCTATAGTTTTTATCGATGGAATTTATATTTTTATAGGATAAAACAATACCAAATGACCATTACCCAATTACAGTATGTACTGGCCGTTGCGGAATACCAGAATTTCACCTTGGCCGCCCAGAAGAGTTTTGTTACCCAACCTACCTTGAGTATGCAGGTACAAAAACTGGAAGACGAACTCGATATACTCATATTTGACCGTAGCAAGAAACCTATCGGCATAACCGAAGTGGGGCAAAAAATCGTGGACCAGGCCAAAAATATCGTGAACGAAGCAGAACGCATTAAAGATATTGTAGACCAAGAAAAAGGCTTTATAGGCGGCACATTTACCCTGGGTATTATTCCCACTATTATGCCTACGCTTTTGCCCATGTTTTTAAAAACCTTCATTAACAAATACCCTAATGTAAACCTCATTATTCGTGAGCAGAGTACAGAAAATTTGATTCAGGATATTTTAGAGGGTCATGTTGATGCAGCTATTGCCGCTACCCCGTTAGAGGTTGAATTCATTAAAGAGAGGCCTTTGTATTATGAACCTTTTGTGGGCTATGTACCTGAAGGACATCGTTTGGGAAACGCTAAAAAACTAGATCCGGAAGATCTTGATATTTCAGATGTTTTGCTATTACGGGATGGCCATTGCTTTCGCGACGGGGTAATCAATCTGTGTAATAGTGTAAAGAATAAAAAAGAAGAACATTTTCAATTACAGAGCGGAAGTTTTGAGACCTTGGTGAACCTCTCCAACGAAGGTTTGGGGATGACCCTCTTGCCTTACCTCAACACCTTAGAACTCGATGAGCACAAAAAGCGGAACCTAAAATATTTCAATAATCCTTCACCGGCCCGAGAAGTTAGCCTTATTTACCACAAAAGTGAACTGAAAATACAGATTACCGAGGCATTGCGCGATGTAATTTCAGCTATCGTTCGGGGTGCTATCGCGTTTCAAGATGTGAAGATCATAAGTCCGGTCAGCAAATAATTCCCTTTAGC
>JBATIN010000574.1:0-2269 GCA_049667765.1 Flavobacteriaceae bacterium | reverse complement strand
ACTTGAAACTTCGGTTTTGGTCAAGAACTTCGCTACCCAAAATATCGCTTGGCATTAGATCGGGCGTGAATTGTATGCGTTTAAAGTCAAGACCCAAAGCTTGGGCGATGGTGTTTACCATTAAGGTCTTGGCAAGTCCTGGAACACCAATTAATAAGGCATGGCCTCCTGTGTAAACCCCAAGAAGTATTTGATCAATAACCTGTTCTTGCCCAATAATGACCTTGGCTATTTCTTGTTTAAGGTCGGTATGTTTTTGAACCAGATTCTTGATCGCCGCTACATCTGACATGCATTTAGTCTTTTACCCAATTATTCGCAAAATCACATTCTTTATTGCCTTCATTGACACTTACATAGGTGTCCTTGATATGCTGCTCCATCCATTTTTTAATGGCATTGTACTGTTTTTCAGTCTTGGCCAATTCTTGGATCTTTATATAATCTTTGGCAAAATCGGCAACATGTTCATCATAACGATTTGTGATATGGAGTATTTTATACTTTGGACCGCCACCTCTGGGATCCTCTTCCAAAATTGGGTAAGAAATATCGTTATCCTTCAAGTTTTGAACTTGGCCATATAAGGTGGGATCCATTTTAGTGAGTTCAAATCGCGAATCAAAATTAACTGGGTTACGTAGCAAACCGCCATCAAACTTGGTTTCCTTTTCATCGGAAAAGTTAAGTGCCGCTTCTGCAAAGGTAAACTTGCCATCGATTACCGCTTGACGGATGCTATCCAGCTCCTTTTTAGCATTTTCCAAATCTTGCTTCGAGATTTCAGGTTGGATCAAAATATGTCGCAAGTCCAATTCTTGACCTCGTATTTTTTCAATAAATATAATATGATAGCCAAAAGGGGTCTCAAAAGGATCGGAGATTTCACCTTCCCTTAAACTAAAGGCTATATCTTTAAAAGTCTTATCAAAACCTGTATCTTTTGTAATACCGTTATAGAGACCACCTTTAGTTTTTGAACCAGGGTCTTCAGAGTACAAAATGGCTTTCACACTAAAACTCGCGTCGTTGTCTTCAACATCTTGTTTAATGGTATTAAGCTTATCGATTACCTTCTGTTTTTCTTCATCGGTCGCTTTCGGCGCTTTCACGATCTGCGAAATTTCCATTTCGGCGCCGAATCTTGGACGCTCTTCAACGGGAATTTTATTAAAGAACTGTCGCACCTCTTCGGGGGTGATCTCTATGCCTTCAACAATCTTCTGCTGCATCTTTTCCGATAGCATGCGCAATTTGATAATTTTATTGATGTCTTCTCGTAAACTGGCTTCGTCTTCTTTTTTATAAAATTTCAAAAGTTTTTCCATGGAGCCCAACTGCGACATAAAGCCTTGGATCTGTCGGTCGGTCGTAGCGGCAACTTCATCATCTGAAACCAACAGACTATCTTGCACGGCCTGATGGGCATACAATCTGTCTTCCATTAATTTGCCTAACATGCTGCAGCGATCCACCCCGTCCATGGATGCCCCTTGGCTCTTTAGATCGATAATGGTCTTGTCGATATCCGAATCAAGAATTACATAATCACCTACCACTGCGGCGATGCCATCCAACTTAACTTTTTTAAAAGTTCGTGCAGTATCTTTCTTAATACCAAGATCCGCCTCTAAAACAGGTTCTTGGGGCTCGATCTGAGTATCGGGCAATTCTTCGGTTTCTACTTGTGCCGAGACCCATCCGCTCATTAGAAAAACTGCTAACACGCAGTATATTCTATTCATTTTTTGTAAATACTTCAAATTCTTTGTCTTTAATGGCTTCATCTAATATATCGTTTTCGAGCTTCCTTAGATATTCAAGTCTTCTGCGGCTTAGTAATACTTGTCTTATAGTCGGCTCAATAAATGACAATGGGGCAATGTCGTTAACTTGTAAAACCCCAGTAATGTTGGCCAAATATACCCCTAATGCATCCTCCAATTCAAAAAATTGTGAATTTTTTAAGTACTTGTCTTCATTGTCAATGGTCAATGGCGGTATTTCATCAATTACCCTTGAAGCCTTGATCCAAAGCGAATCGTTGAAATTTAACTTCTTGAAATGCACCCCGATAGAATCTAGATATGCGATATCCTCAGGTTTGAAACTCTTAAGTTTTTTGATTACGGCCTGCTTGTCCAAAAACTGTTTCGGAAGCGCAACGAACCTTATTTTTACCAGTTTTTCCTTAAGCCTAAAATTCTCTTTTTCCTTTTCGTAAAACTGATTTAATTGGGCCATTGAAATGCTTGTATCGGTAGCCTGC
>JBATIN010000573.1:0-16410 GCA_049667765.1 Flavobacteriaceae bacterium | reverse complement strand
AGTTTTCCAGATTCCACCTCCGGTCGTTCCAAAATAGTAGGTCATGGGTTGGCCCACGACTCCTGAAGAAGCGACACTACGCCCACCTCGAAATGGACCGATATTACGCCATTTGAGTCCGTGGAATGTGGAATCTTGGACCACAATCACAGGTTCTGAGCCTTTCTTCTTTCTTTTGGAACTTTGAGCGTTGCCGAAGTTTATAGTTAAAGGAACGATCAACAATGCAATCAATAAAAGTCGGATGGTTTTCATGTATAAGGTTTTAGTGTTGTAACTATAATTTATTTTTTATCTAGGTTCAATATGGTATTCAAGAGTACATTGGCCCCGTTGGCCATGTCTTCAGCTGAGGTAAATTCGTTTGGCGAATGGCTGATACCTTTTTTACTGGGCACGAAAATCATTCCGGTGGGCACTATAGTTGCCATATCTTGGGCGTCGTGGCCTGCACCACTGGGCATATAGTTTGTGGAAAGATTTAATTTTTGGGCAACATTTTCTATTTCTTTTTGAAGGGAGATATCGGTCAACGCCGGTGCGGCAGTAGTATCCAACGGTCGGAATTCAATCGTAACATTCGAAGCTTTAGCAATCGCTTCCCCCTTCTGCTTGATGGCCTGAAAAACCTTTTCAATAACATCGGAAGACAGGTCCCGGATTTCTAGACTTGTAACCACTTTTCCTGGAATGACATTCGGGGCGCCCGGTTCTGCCTTTATCCGTCCTACGGTCGCTACTTGTGCACCTTCAAAACTATTGGCGGTCTCATTTACTGCGACAATAAATTTAGCGGCGGCCAATAAGGCATCTTGTCTAGCATTCATTGGTGTGGTTCCAGCGTGATTGGCAAAACCGGTAAATTCTACATCCCACCATTTGAGCCCAACGATACCTTCTACGATTCCGATGTCAAGGTTTTCTTTGTCAAGAATGCCCCCTTGTTCAATGTGTAGTTCCAAAAAAGCCGCCATATCACCTTTTTTACGCTGAACTTCGGATATTCTGGTGGTATCGCCACCCAATCGCATAATGCCCTCACCCATGGAATAGCCCGTGGTATTTACAACTTTGAAGGCCTTTTTTGTCAAATGGCCGCTCATAGCGCGACTCCCCATAACGCCTCCTTCTTCATTTGAAAAGATGATGACCTCTAAGGGATGTCTTGTTTTGATCTTGTTTTCGTTCATGGTCTGAATAACTTCCAAAGCGGCCATTGATCCCACACAGCCATCATAATTACCGCCGTTGGGCACCCTATCTATATGCGAACCAAAGGAAATTGGCTTTAGATCTGATTTCTTCCCTTCACGCAAAGCGATAATATTTCCCGCAAAATCGATAGACGTTTTAAGCCCCATGTTTTCGAGCTCGGTTATGACCCATTTTCGTGCTTCTATATCGGCATCGCTAAAGGCAACGCGCTCGGTTTCGCCATTTTCTTGAAGGCCGAACTTGGCCAGATCTGAAATTCTGGTTTCCAGACGTTGCTGATTGACCTTAATTTGAGCCTGTGTAAAAAAAGGCAGCATAAACATTGCCATAAAGCCTAGTTTTATGATTTTTTGAGTGATCAACTTTCGGGTGGGTACCTTCATTAATTAAAAATTTAATAGTCTAGCTTTTCTTTTTTCATGGCCCTTCTATAATTCATGGCGACCACATCGAATTTTAGGTGCAGTTCTTCGGTAAAATCAAATGGCACCTGTTCGGGGCGTTGCGATTCTACGACGCGCTTGTCTTGATCAAAAATGACCGGTTCAAAATTCTGTAAGATGGTATCGGGCTCGTCCAAGTTATAATTACGGCCGATCATACAAAAGCCCCGACATTTATTTTTTGAAATGGGCTGTGAGACAAAAAAGTAAACCATGCCCTTCTCACCGCCCCAGCCAAGACGCAAAACGATGGTATAGGGCAAATGTAGACGATAGGTGCTACGGCGTTCGGGTTTTACTACCTCATCATTGGCAAAGATGGGAAAATCCTCGGTATTGCTGGCTTCGGGCCGCACTACGGAGTAATGGAGTACGGCATCTTTTACTTCGACCTTGCATTCTGGCACTTCCGGGCGTTCAGGATCACCTAAGAGTCCGGGATGCACCCAAGGAAAATGCCCAAAATCGGTAAAATTCTCCACTTGGCGAGAACTGTCGCTTTTCCAGTCAAAAGGACCTGTATTTACGACTTTCCATGTTCCGTTTTCGTATTCGGGAATATCGGGTAAAGGATATATAGGATCTTTTAAAGCTACCCATACCAGTCCAAATTTTTCTTGACAATGGTACACCGGGGTTTTAGCCTTGTCAGGAATTTGTACCTCGGGGGCTTGTGGAATGAATACACAATCGCCCTTTTTGTCATATTGCCAAGCATGATAAGGGCAGACGATACAATCATCTTTGACCCAGCCTAAAGAGAGCGCTGTGCCCCTATGAATGCATAGATCGCGCATGGCATGAACCTTTCCATCTGAGGAACGCCAAATTACCACGGATTGATCGAGTAGCATGGTGCCAAATGGTTGATCTTTAATTTCAATCGCATAACCAACCGGATGCCAACAAGCATATAATTTCTCTGGAAATGTTTTCGGTTCGGTCATTTTTGAGATGTTTAGTTATCGTTTTGTTTTGAACGAACTAAAAGGCCGTCCAAAGCTTTTCTGTCCAAATACTTTCCTTGCTTGAATACGGCTTCAATGTTTCTAGTATTTTCTATATTTTCAAGAGGATTTTCCTTTAAAATAATCATATCGGCCCACATGTTTTCTTTAATTCGCCCGAGTTCATTTTCCATTTCAAAGTATTTTGCAGGATTTAGGGTTGCCGTTTTTAAGGCTTCCAAAGGGGTGAGGCCTACTTCTACCAATAAAGCCAATTCTTGGTGAAGGCTGCGCCCAGGGGTCAGAAAGAAAATGGGGGTATCGGTGCCGGCCATGATGGGTATTTCATTCTCGTGCATTTTGCCTACCATATTCAAAAACCATTTGGAATATTGATGCCCAGAGTCCAAAACGGGTTCCTTCATTATTGTCTCGATCTGCTGTTTCCAATCTGTCGCAATACTATCGGGCAAGGCATCAAAACTTTGTTGCCAATCGGCATTTGCAAAAAAACGGGTGCTGTAAGCCTTAGCCAAGGTTAGCGTTGGAATTTGCCAAGTGTCGTTCTTTCGCAAAAGTGCTAAAACTTTATTGGCCTTATCGGCATCATAATTATCAAGCGCCTTTTCGCGTTGCAATTGATGAAGATGAGATCGAAGTGCCGCACCTTTACTGTTTTTTTCGTTTTCTAGAATTTTTTGTCTTTCGAGCAATAGCTCATCGGCGTTCGATGCGCATGAAAATTCAACATTGCGAATATGCTCCATGCTGTTCAAACCGGCGTTGGAGGCAGATGCAACATCCATGCTCAATGGAATATGACCGGTGACCTTCAGTCCTTTTTCTTTGGCTATGCGCATAATGGTCATAAACTGCTCAGGACTCAACATCTCATAGGCCTTTAAAAAATCTACGCCTAGACTGTCAAGTGTGTTGATCTGTTTATTAATAGCTTCTTCTGAAGCCAATCCTACGGATAACGGTGGATGTTCGGCATCACTACCGTCGTATACATTTGGCATTCCGTCGAGCAGTGGCCCCGCGATTTTAACGCGTGGTGTTTTGGTCGGGTTTGCCAAAGCGGCGTCTTTCCACATTTTTAAAAATTCTATTCTACCACCCGTATCTCTGACACTGGTTATGCCGTAGGCCAAAAATAAGTCGAACATGCTGGGCGCCAAAGCTGCGATATAATCAAAATGAATATGCGAATCCCATAGGCCCGGTATGAGAAATTTCCCCGTACCCTTAATAATCGTATTATTCTGGGATAGTTGAATCTGATTTGAAGGAACCACTTTAAGTATTTTTCCATCCTTAACAATAACAGTTTGATGCTCTGCAAGACCATTTTCAGGATCGATTATTGAAATATCATCAATACAGATAGCATCTTTGAACAGCTCCCCATCAGCAGTACAACTGAATAGAAGTATGAAACTCAAAAGGGTAGAAAAGAATTTAAACAATTTCATGAACCCTTTTTTAGTTTTGTCCGCCATTTCGTTCAGGACTTCTAGGTTCAGGCCAGGTGCGTTTTTCGCCAGTGCGCGGGTTGATACCCAAAACCGCTTTTTCACGGGAAGTCTTTTCAGGGTCTTCACTTGCCATATAGGCCAATATTGCCGTGAGAATGGCATTGTTTCGCACATCGTCAAAAACAATTTTATCATAAGTGTCTAAGTTCGTGTGCCAAGTATAGTTCCAATAACTCCAGCTCAAGGAGCTCAATGAAAAACCGGGGGCACCTGCGGCCACAAAGGAAGCATAATCAGATCCGCCACCACCAGGACTGCCAGGAAACGTAGTTTCGATATGTTCTGTAATCTCTTTCGGCACGGCTTCCAGCCAACGACCTATATAGTCATAGGCATGTAAAAATCCTTGTCCGGAAATATTCACTACTCTTCCAGTACCGTTATCTTGGTTGAATAGGGCCTGCATATTTTTTATGATATCCGGATGGTCCTCTACAAAGGCACTTGACCCGTTTAGCCCTTGTTCCTCACTTCCCCAATGGCCAACAATGATCGTTCGTTTAGGATTAGGGTACACTTTTTTTAAGATCCTTGCTGCTTCCAACATCGTTATAGTGCCTGTTCCATTATCCGTAGCACCTGTGGCACCGTCCCAAGAATCTATATGGGCCGAAAGGATTACATACTCATTAGGTAGCTCTTTGCCCGGTATTGTAGCAATTGTATTAAATGCAGGAACAGTTCCCAACTCCTTAGATTCGGCCACTATTTTTAATTTCGGATTTTTCCCGTGTTCGGTCAAGCGATATAACATGCCGTAATCTTCTAATGAAAGATCAACGGCCGGAATTTTTTTGGTGCCAGCACTAAATATTTTGTTGGCGCCAAAACCGTTTGACCAGCGAGATTGAACTATACCTACGGCTCCAGCTTTTTCTAGTGCTTCGTTGATGTTTCGGCTGGTATAGCCCATGTTCTTTAAATTCAAATCCCAGGCATCTTCCATGGCTTGCCGGTCATTTTTCATTTTTTCGAACGATTCCGCTGTTGCAAATTCTTCCCAATTATAGTCGGGTCTTCCTGTAGGCTGCTCTATGGAAACCATTACAAGTTTTCCTTTTACATTGGGGAGCCATTTTACAAATTCCAAGGAATCGGAAACCTTTGGTAGAAGTACCAAATTAGCGGTTACTCCTTTTGGGCCGGTACTAGGGCTCCATGCCAATTGCATTCCTCTTAATGATACCACTCTTGGCTCTAGCATATCAATATGGGTAATGCCACGTTGCCAACCGCGCCATTTACCCCATTCCTCGTTTTTAGCCTCAATGCCCCATTTTTTATAGGTTTCTATGGTCCAATCATGTGCGGCTTGCATTTGTGGGGTGCCGACCAAACGTGGGCCGACGACATCCATTAGTTCAAAGGCCAATTGCTCCAATTGTGAATTTTCGTTGGCTTCTTTTTGGATTGCGGTAACGATTTCTTCGGTGGTTTGCGCCGTAAGAAGTATGCCACAAATAAATAGTGTAAACAAGCTTGAGAATAGTCGTTTTTTCATCTTTAGGTTCTTTTTTGAATCGCAGTAACTAATATAGCAATAATAAAAGAAGAGCCTAGGTCTTATATGAAAAAGCTTGGGTGAATTTAGGCCCTATTGTCTATAACCGTAGTGGGTTTTCTGCCCAGTTTTGACGCATGCAGTTCTTGAATTTCTTCTTTAGAGCAGTATACGAGATTAGGGGTGACCCGAAGTTTTGATCTAAAGTGATCTTTGATTTTTTGTATCAGTGCTTCAGAAGGGTTTTTAGAGGAGATTTTAATTCGGATCTCATCTGTGCCGATGTCGTTGTGATAAATTTCAATGACAAAACTATCTACTTCTTCAAAATTATTGAGGGCATTGTGCATGGCCGGTGGGTATAGCGTGGTGCCCTTGTATTTGATCATCTGTTTTTTACGGCCGACCACTGGCCCTAAACGCAAGGTATTACGCCCACAGCTACAAAGGCTGGAATGGGCAATGACCATATCACCAGTCTTAAAACGTAATAGCGGCATGGCCTCAACGCCTAATGTTGTAATCACCAGCTCACCTTCGGTACCTTCAGGTACAGGGTTTTCGTTTTCATCCAACACTTCGGTGATGATGAGTTCTGGGTGTAAATGTCCGCCTTTTTGTGCGCTACATTCTGTAAATGCGGTGCTCATTTCGGTACTGGCGTAAGTAGAATAAAGCTCAATATTCCAGGCTGATTTTATTTTTTTTCCTAAAATGTTCAACGAAAAATCTTGTTCACGAAGCGATTCGCCGATGCAAATGGCACCTTTAATACCAGAGGCGTTCAAATCGATGTTTTTCCGTTGGGCGTACTCGATCAAGATCAAGAGAAATGATGGCACCACGATTAAATAGCTGGGTTTGAATTTTTGAATGGTATCCCATTGTAGTTCGGGGATCCCGGCACCTACACGAATAATTCCCGCTCCTAATTTGCGGGCCCCTAGAAAATAGGCCAAGCCGGCCATAAAACGCCGGTCGATGGTTGTGGTCAGTTGAAGAATATCATCTTGGTTCACACCTGCACATTCAAACGAAATAGCTTCGTTATAGGCCAAACGATCAAGGTCGGCATCGGTAAGGGCGATGGTCACCGGTTCGCCCAGTGTGCCAGAAGTGGTCACAAAATCGATTATCTTATTCTTGGGCACGCATAGAAAATCATCATTAAAACGCTGCAGATCTTCTTTTGAGGTGGTCGGAATTCTAGATAGGTCTTTCAAACTCTGAATAACGTCGGCACTTATCTTATGCCTACGGAACAATCTTCGGTAATAGGGCGAATGCGCATTTAGATATTGAAAAAGTGTTTTTAGCTTATCTTCTTGAAATACTTTGATTTCTTCCTGTGTTGCTTGTTCTATAGGTGGGATCATATTTCTAAAAAGATTAACCGTTAATCCCCCTTTGGCCCCTGGGGGCATGGGACTTTAATTTGCGAATATACCGTTCTACTTTTTCTTTGTCAGGAATCGTTGTAATTTCTTTGGATGCTGCCTTTTCAAAGGCTTTTAGGGCAACGGTCTCATAGCCCTTGTTGTAATTGTAAAGTGCGATTAGGTAATGCACTTCCCAAAACTCGGGATTGCTTTTTTCGAATTCCGTCAAAAGCGCTTGGCCTAAATGATCTCCTGTAGTTATTGCAGCGTTCACTTGATTTTTCAGTCTACGGTATTTTTCGTAGTTGGCATAGGCTTCGGAATACAAAAAAGGATCTTCTTCGATATTCAGTTGAGCCTTGGATAAGGATTTTGGGCTGCCGTATTCGTCAGGGGTTTTGAAGATTTCGTTCAAGTCATAAGCAACGAACTCACCTAACTGATACGGATTGCTCGATACCCAAACCAACAGGTCCTCTGGCTTAAAAACAATGGCATGATGTGCTACCAATTGGTTGAGTGCTTTTTCGTTGCCATAGCCGATTTCGTCATCGTTTAAACCTTCTTTACTTCTAAGGATGTCGACTGCTATTTTTGGGGTGACTTTCGGATTTTCATCTAACAGTTCCTCCATTTTTTCGTAGCGATACTGCGAATGACTTTCTAGAATATGTTTCTGGTTTTTTTTATCGGCCGCATAGGCCGCACTTTGAAAGTGGTTGGAACAAATGAGCTGATGGGTGTTTTCCACTTCGTAGACCCCGAAATTCTTGGGGGATACTTCTATAATGGCCGCACTTTGGTCTTTGGCGCTTCCTATAAAAATAGATTCCGAAACGAAAACCTCTCGCTTTTTGGCTATCGCAATGGCCTCTTCAATGGTTGAAGCATATTGTAAAATTTCCCTCGTGACCAAAGAAATTGGCGTTTTAGCGACCAGTGGAAAATTGGACTTTCCGGCATTGATCGTTACCGTCAGTCCTTGATCGTTCATGCCTGAAAGCACCCCAATAAAGCCGCCCCAAGTAACCGACATAAAATTGTGGCCTTCATCAGGTTTTACAAAAGCAATAATCTTGTTTTTCGCGAATTCGTCACCGGCATAAAAATCGAAGTTACGGCCAATAACCAATTTGCCATCGACTGTGTGTTCACCCCATGCGGCAAATGAAGAACAACCCACCAAGGCCAAATCTTGAAGCGCATGGCCAATATCATGGGCCCCATGAAAATACATTACTCGTGGGTAGGCCTTGGCGATATGGTCGAAATCCTTGGAGGCATATTGCGACATTCCCAAAATTTCGGCTTTGTATTGCTCGTCAATGTTGAGGTACATCTTACGGTTGAACCAGGCCAAAAATTTTCGAAGCAGGTTCTGTTTTCCTTGAGAGGGCACCAGCTCATCGATTTTTTTGATAAAAATATGTTCCTGTTGGTTGAAGAGTTCTTGGGTAAGGCTTCCGGTCTTGAGACCTAGTTCGTATGGGTTTCCATTTACAAAAAGCTCCCACTGGCCTTGTTTGTTTTTGGTGAGGAAGTTATCCTCCATAACAAAAGTAGAATCGTTCAACTGAATACGATCCGGAATTTTGGTTTCGTACCGCGAAATATCCGGAATATCTAATAGCGATTTTTTAACCCCACAGGATGATGTGGCTAAGATACATCCTAACCCAAAAAATAATCTGCCCAATGGAATTCTGTTTAACATTTTACGCTAGAATTAATTTTATCCAACACATAGTCAGCGCCTAAAATTTCTGAGCAAGTAACTACCCCACTTATGGTTACCCCCAAAATGCCGTGCATGTTGAGGCTTTGCCCCGTAAAATAGAGATTGTCGATTTTTGTTTTTGGTGAAATAAATGATTTTAACGGATTCTCGACATCTTTCACATACCCGTACATGGCTCCACGATCACAGCCGATGTAATCGCGATACGATAATGGGGTAGAGGTGTAAATAGATTGAATGCAGGCCCGAATATTGGGGAATTTTTTTTCGAGTTCTGTTAAAAAGACTTCGGTTTTTTGCTGTTTGAAGGCTTCGTAGGTTTCTCCTCTGTCGTTTTTATTGGCCACGGTGTTGAAGGTATCGACCCAAGGTAAAACCTCTTCAAAGCGCATATAGGCAATGGCGGTCAACTGCTCGCCCCACGCATCTTGGTTTTTGCGTACACCCATGGAAACCATATAACTCAAGGGCCAGTTTTCTTGGGTGTAGGTGTCGCCTTTCCAAACGGCATCTAAATTTTTTGAATGATAATAATTGTGGTTCAGGTATTTAAATGATTCCGGTTTTAGTACGATATGTATGCTAAAGGCCGAAATGGTACTTTCCATTTCTTGAATTCGGTTGGTAAACGATTTTCTAAAATGATTTTCACCGGTTAATTGAAGTGTACGCTTAGGTTCAATGTTCGAAATAAACAGGTCGCCGCTAATAACCTTGCCCGTTGCCGTAGTAACCGATACTGCTTTTTTGTCTTCAATGTTTATAGCGATTACTTCTTGATGTTTGAAAGCGTCGCCGCCATGTTCTTTTAACCTGCGTATAAGTAGTTTAGTGATCTGGCTGCCCCCATCGGCGCAGCGATATGAACTTTCGATGAACGAATTGACGGATAACGCATGAACATAGAAGGGTGTTTTTTCAGGGTCGCCAGCGTACAACAAATTTGAGCCTGCCAAAACGGCCCGCAGCCTCTTGTTTTCGGTCAACGAATCAATAAAGGCTTTTGCCCCGAGTTGAAACAGATCTGAATCTTGATGATAGGGTTTGCCTGCCTCTAAATTATATAACGGAAATTTTTGACACACCTCTTGCAATTTTGAGCAGTACAGCTCTATAGCCTTTTTCTCGTCCGGAAATTTTAGGAGAAGGGTCTTTATGAAATTCTCGTAACCTTGGGCATGTGGGTATTCGGTGGGGTCGTCGTCGAACGTAATGATGTCAAAGCCATCTTCATCCAATTTTTTGAAATGGAGCCCATCGAGTATATCCAAGTATTGAAAATAGCGATATAGGTTTTGGCCTTCCGAAAGTCCGCCAAGGTAGTGTACTCCCGTATCAAAAATGGTTTTGTCGCGCACAAAGGTCTGTAAGTTGCCCCCGAACTGGTTGTTCTTTTCCAATACACAGAGAGATTTGCCCTCGCGCGCCAAAATGTTGGCCGCTACCAAGCCCCCCATTCCACTACCTATGATTATGATGTCGTAATGCGATTTCATTTTTGCTTTTATTTAAACGCTATTTCTCGAGTGATCGCTGTACTCGAACCTTAATCGATATCATTTTTGGTCATTACCATTAAATCATCATTTTTTAGGGTCATTTTAAAACCAAGCTCTTGCGCTACCGAATTATCCGGTGCATGGCCAGGTTGCAAAAGGATCAAGATATCGAATTCTTTCAACTTCTTGTTTTCTTTGGTTATAATATCTGAAGCTTTTCCGTGTACTAGTAGCACTTCGGCCTTATGTTGTAAGGCTTCGGCTGAAGTTTCAAACAAGGTGATTTTACTATACTTGTGGGTCAGATAATTGTTTTTCAATAGTACTCTGGCTTCCGAATCCTCTAAAAAACTATAAATTTTTCGATCAATGTTATCTAAGGCCATCAGTAGGTCAAGTTGCCCATAATCATTCGATAAGTGAATAATACTTTCCTTGTTTTCAACAAGTTTTAGAATGGTTTTATAGGTTTTACTATGGGCTATTAGGTCTTTTTTTACCTCTCGATACACCTTATCGCCTTTAAATCGATAATTTTCAAGCAACAGCTTATGCCAATAAGTATCGGTTTCAATTTCGTTGCGTAGACTTCTAAATTCGCTACGAAAGTATTGACCGATCTGTTTTGCCCGTTTGGAATAGCTTTTGTCAAAACGAGGATCCTCTGGGGTAATGCGTGGCAAGATGTCAACGCTAATACTGCCATCGCGGATAATAAAACTGTTTTTTGGGGAAACCTCCGATGACCCATGAATCATAATCGGCAAGATGTCAAGGCCAAGTTGTTCGGCCAAATAGAAGGCGCCCTTGTGAAAGCGTTGAATCTTATTCGTTTCTGACCGCGAGCCTTCGGGAAATGCGATAATGGAAAACCCTTGTATTAATTTTTGGCGAAGAAAGTCCTCCCCGTTTTCAATGCCTCCGGAAACCGGATAAGCACCGTGAAGCCTTGCGGCATACCCTACAGTATTTGAATTGTAAACATGGTCTTTAACCAGGTAGATCGATTTCGGGTGCAACATGCCCATGGCCAAGATATCTAAGAAAGAGGCGTGGTTGGCTATCAGCATGGCCGGTTTTTCAAAGGTTTCTTGATGCGGATTTCTGACCGTTTTTCTTAAAAAAGGATTGGTGTACAATACAGACTTCATGAATTTTGAAGTGACTTTGTGCAGTCCGGGTTGTGAGGTTAGCCTTGCTTTCGGGTTCAATTTCATGACGAACCACGAATATATGGATAATACCAGACCGCCAAGATCAAAATAGGCGAACGACAAAAGCGAATGGGCCAAATACCTCACGGTTATCGGTCGCTTGTTCGTGTCACCGACAAACAATTTGAATAGCAAAGGTTGGAGCGTAAATGCAACAAAAAGCGCACAGCCGATTCCGATTAGCGATACTACCGAAACTGTGTATAAAACTGGATGCTTGGCAAAAATCATGACGCCTATGCCCGCAATGGTGGTAAGTACCGAGAGTACGATCGAGGTTTTATGGGTCGCCAAGGTTTTCTCACCTGTTCGGTATTCGGTCAGCATTCCGTTGGTCATAAAAATGCTGTAATCGACCCCAAGGCCAAAAATAAAACTGCAAATGATGATGTTAAAGATGTTGAACTCGATATGAAACAGCCCCATAATGCCCACGGTCAAAAACCAACTTAAAAAAATGGGTGTGCCCGTGATCAGGGTAAGGGTAAGGCTTCGGTAAAAGAGTAATAGAATGAGTAGTACCGCGATTAGCGAATAGCCCAATAAGCGGTTAAAATCGTTTTTAAGGCTTCCTAATAAAGTCTCGTTTACGTTTTGGCGGTCGATCAAAAGGGTGTTCGTTTCCGTTTCAAACTGTTGTTTGATTTCATCCGTTTTCACCGAATCTATCTTGATCAAGGAAGTAATGGTGGTGCCGGTTGTGTCGGTTACGATATAATCATCCAAAGAAAAAGATTCGACCCCTCTTAAATCTGCCAAATTCAAGGGTTTAAAATCGGACTGTAAAAACGAATAGAATGGCGCAAAGGTGGTCGCTTTAAACCCAAGCTCATTACCGCTTTCAATTAGGTTTTGTTTTAGTGAATCAGTTCTGTTGGTGTTCCAAAACTGTTTCCAGGCCTTTGTTTTTTGCGATTGGGTTCGTTCAGATTTTGCCAAAGTGCCAATGGAACCGAAACTAAGGATCTTGCCATCTTGTTTTAGTTGGTTCAGTTGCCCATGAAGGCGGTCGTTGTGCTGCAATACCTCTTCGAGATTCTTGCCATAGGTCGCTAAATAGAGTGATTTTGAACCAAAGTCCGTCAGTTTTTCAAGCCGGTTTCGTGCATCGAGCAAATTTTGGGTCTCATAGTTCAGTTTAGCAATGTCATGATCAAAAACAACTTTTTGGTAGGTAAAGATGCTGATGATAAAAAGTAGGGCCAATGCACCTAGGGCTATTTTGCTTTTGTGCCAATCGAATTGTACCCAGCGATCAAGTATTGTTGTTTTGTCTGCGGCCACGTTTTTTCCTTTATAGACCTGGGGAATAAAAAGAAGTGCAAAAAAGGAAGCCCCCAAAACACTGATCGCGGCAAAAATGCCCAAATCTTTTAACGCTTGCGATTCTAAAAACAGCAGACATAAAAAGGCCGAGGCGGTTGTTATGCTGCTCAATAATACCGAAGGTGCAACTTCTTTATAAAGGCTTTTTATCGATTCGCCATTGCGAATGTGGGTTAAGATATGCAGGCCATAATCTAAGGTCACTCCCAAAAGAATAGATCCAATGCCCAATGAAATGGCCGAAATTGTATCGCGCAACAAACATAAAACGGCAATGGCCAACAAACCTCCAAAAAGGGTAGGGGCAAAAAGAATAATGGGTAATGTCCATTTGCGGTAAAATAGTATCAATAGCACGATCAGCAAGGTCATGGCAATACTTACCGTAAACTGAATATCTCGTTTTATTTGCATCGCATTGGAAACTGCGCTTAAGGCCGCTCCAAAGTATTCGCCTTGAACCTTAGTGCCATATTTGGAGTTAAGGGCCTCTTGAATACGGTACAAGGCTTCCGAAAAGGGTAGGTTTTTATTGGTTTCACCAGAACTGAAGGTAGGCGTGATAAAGAGTAGGATATTTTCCTCCGCATCATTTAAAACAAAACCGTTTTTAAGTTTAAATCCGTCGCCAAAACCTAATTGCCTTAGTTTTTTAAGGGCGATAAACGAGAGGCCCAGCGGGTCTTTTACGATATTCTTTTTGGCTACGATACCAGTCGGTGAAATAAGGGTTTTGTAATTATCGGCCGTAAGTTTTACAATACTGTCCTTAGAGAGTTTTTGTGCTATCGCAAGATAATCTTGATCATCTAAAAACAAAGGAAGATTGTCATAGGCCAAATTCAAGATTTTGGGTAGTTCTTCATCGTAGACCTTTCCTTGAATATTCTTTATAAATTCACCCTGACTAGCTTTGACACTATCTAAAAATTCATTGGCATAACGGGTGAGATCGTCAACCGAACCCTGTTCTCCCTTTTGTATATTGACTACGATTTTATCTGTAAATGAAATGGATTTCAGTACTTTTTGTATTCGCTGGGACTCTGCGTTGGCCGGAATCAATGAACTGATATCATCATCGAATGCAATAGTTCTAGCGATATTAAAAAGTAAGGCAACAATGACCAAAATAGTGAAAAGGGCCCACCAACGTGCTTTGGCGATTTGCTGGTATACTTTATACAGGAGCTTACCCATTTTCAACGGCAATTTTACGTTTGGCCAAATGGTTAAGGGTGAAGTATCCGATGCATCCTCCAAGAATGGAACCAATGACGGCTAAGACAAGGCTACCGATGAAGTAGGTCTTTAGACTTTTTAAGGCTAAATCGACGTTTAGCTCATCTAAAGAAATATGCATTTTTTCGCCAGTCATCCAAACACCCAATTGAAGGCTGAAAAAAAGGATAAAAGGAATAAATGGAGGCAGACTGATATTGGAGAACGCGAAGGTAATCGCCTTGTTCAATTTAAACAGGGCGGCAAGGCTAAAAACCAAGACCGTGTGCAAACCCCAAAACGGACTTAACCCTACAAACAAGCCCAAGGCAATGGATAGGCTTTTTTTCTTGGGAGAATCGTTACTGCCCAGAACATCTTCGACCATGAACTTTCGAAGGCCTTTTTTCTTAATGCGCCTCAAGAAATCACGGGGTTTTATGTAAAAAACGGCGGCAATGACAAACAAGGTGTTCAGCACGCTGATGCGGGCGAAATCAGGTATTTTTCGAAAATGGGAAACGCGATCAGGATCTTCGTACGAAATTTTTATGGGGAGGTTTTTGACTAAAGTCCCGGTCCAGGCCGCTTTAACAATAACCTCGATCTCAAATTCGAACTTTGGCGTGTATAATGATAGTTTTTCAATGGCTTTTAAAGGGTACAGACGAAAACCACTTTGGGTATCCGTAAGCCAAATACCGGTCTCGAACCAGAACCAAAAGTTCGAGAATCGATTGCCAAAACTACTTGAACCCGGCACATCGGCTTGTTGCATGTTACGGGCGCCGATGTAGAGCACATTTTTCGTTTCTTCTTTTTCCAAAGCTTCTAGAAAAACGGGTATGTCATCTGCAAAATGCTGTCCGTCGGAATCTAGGGTTATGACAAATTCATAGCCTATTTTTAGGGCTTCCCTAAATCCTGTTCTTAGGGCATTGCCTTTTCCTTTGTTTTGTGGAAGATGGATTTGATGGATTTTCGGATAGTTTTTTAAAATATCCAAAGTGCCGTCCGTCGCGCCATCGTTCACGACAATGATGTTCTGGGTTTGTTGCAGAACCGCGTCAAGTACCATAGCCAAGGTGTCCGCATTATTGTAGGTCGGCACCAACACACAGCATTTGAGCTGCTGCATAAGGGGTTGAACTTGAGGTGTAGGGATCGGCAATGGGTTATTCGTTTAAAACGAAATATCAAAAGAACCTTAGATGTCATATTGAGCGCAGTCCAAATACTTAGGAACACGAAAGGTTTTCGACTGTGCTCAGGCTGACAACTCCAGTTTTCAATAGTTACGCTATTTCACGACAAAGATAGCAATTGCAAAACCCTAAAACAATTGCTTTTCAGCTTCGGAAAAGGTCTTCGATTTTTGAATGTAACCTCTTATAAATTCTTTGGCCCCTGTTTCGGTTACTGACGAAAAATGGTCTAGAATAAACTGCTTATCTTCTGTGATGTTCTTTTTATAGCCCACAATTTTAGGGGCATTTTCTTGAACACTTAGGCGAATGCATCTAAGTTCTACATCTTCGGGTTTTGTTGTGATAGCAAACTCAAGAAGCTCACGGCCATCTTTAAAAAAGGTTTTTTTGTCTTTTATTTCTTCGACATATTTTGCCATCATAGTGGTAACGGCACCCTTGTAAGCCACTAATCGAACATCATCTTTTTGTCCTACTGAAGCTAGGTCTTCATATAAGGTCATGACTGCTTTTTCGTTACTGGATGCTTCCCGATAGGCTGAACGCACCTTTGAAAGTTCAGGGCCAATACACCAAATTGAGGTCAAGAAAAATAAGGAAATCAGTGTCTTCATTTACTGCATCATTTTAAAAGTAGCATTCAATTTTAATGCCAAGGTTTCTTCGAAATGCACACTATTCTTCACTTTAATGAGACCGTCTACTTCAGCAATGTCCAACGCAAAATGTAAAGTCTTGTTTTTTTCAGGATTGATGATGGCCATAAATTTCACATTGGAGACCATCGATAGAAATAATTCTTTATGTAAAGCCTTTTCCGTTAATTCTTTAATAATCTGAATGGAACAAACACCTGGTAAAATAGGGTTGCCAGGAAAATGACCTTCAAAAACCTCATGGTCTTTGTTCAAAATTACAATTGCGGCCACCTGCTGCCCTGTTGGTTCAAAGCTTTCGATAGTATAGAGTCCTTCAATCAGCATAGGTTTCATGTTTTTATTAAATGGCCTTGAGCTTAATTATGAGTGGTATGTTATGGTGTTCAATGGAAATTTCTTCTGCAATGTTATCATTTATTCCCGAAAATAGAAAAGTTACTTTTTCTTTTCCATGGGCCGTTCGCGATATTTTTTGCAAGGCGCCACCTTCCTTCAAATAATAATGCCTTTTGGATATCAAAG
>JBATIN010000572.1:0-3205 GCA_049667765.1 Flavobacteriaceae bacterium | reverse complement strand
GATATACAGTCATATGAAACCAAATAGAACCATATGAGACCAAATGAAATACTTATTTATTTTCCGATACAGAAATTTGCAAAAATATTACCTAAAAGATCATCAGAAGTAATCTCCCCTGTAATTTCCCCAAAATGGTAAAGGGCCTGGTGAATATCGATAGCTAGTAAATCTCCCGAAATACCTTCTGCGAGTCCACTTTTTACTTTGTCGATTTCTTCCAAGGCCTTTAAAAGCGCATCATAATGCCTTGTATTGGTAATTATGGTCTCATTATTGCTCAATACACCGGTATTCACAAATTCTAAGAGTTTTGACTTTAGTTCTTCGACACCTTCGCCGGTTTTAGCTGAGAGCAGGAGGGCAGTTGATAGTTGATTGTTTAGGGTTGCTAGTTGTTGGTCAGTCAACCGGTCTTTTTTATTAATTAAAACAGTCAGCTGCTTTTGTGGGTATTTGTTTTTAAGTTTTTCGATTTCCAGTTTAAGGTTTACTAGATTTTCCCCATCAACCATCAACGAACAACCATCAACCAAGTACAAAACCACTTGTGCCTGGTCGATTTTCTCAAAGGTTTTTCGAATACCAATGCCTTCAACTATATCTTTTGTTTCTCGTATGCCTGCGGTATCGATAAACCGGAAACCGAATCCACCTATCGAAATTTCATCTTCAATAGTATCTCTTGTGGTGCCTGCAATTTCTGAGACGATTGCCCTTTCTTCATTCAATAATGCATTCAATAGGGTAGATTTTCCTACATTGGGTTCTCCGACTATTGCAACGGGAATTCCGTTTTTTATGACATTGCCAACGGCGAAGGAATCTATGAGCCGTTTCAACACGTTTTGAATTCTTGCCAACAACTCCTCAAACTGATCGCGGTTGGCGAATTCCACATCCTCTTCGGCAAAATCAAGTTCCAATTCTATTAACGAGGCAAAACTCAACAGCTCATCGCGCAGTTCTTTTATTTCGTTACTAAACCCACCACGCATTTGTTGCATCGCTATTTGGTGGCTTGCTTCATTATCCGATGCAATAAGATCGGCTACGGCTTCCGCTTGGCTGAGGTCTAGTTTGCCGTTCAAAAAGGCACGTAAGGTAAATTCACCGGCTTTGGCGATTCTGCAGCCATTTCTTAAAAAAAGTTGAATGATCTGTTGCTGTATATAGCTAGATCCATGACATGAAATCTCGACCACGTTGTCACCCGTATACGAGTTAGGGCCCTTAAATACGGAAACCAGGACTTCGTCAAAGGTTTTTTGTCCTTCTTTAATGTGCCCCAAAAGAATGGTATGGCTTTTTTGCTTGTTCAGGTCTTTTCCGTGAATGGACTTAAATAAGGGAGCGGCGATTTTAATGGCAGCTTGTCCCGAAATACGTATCACCCCAATTGCCCCGGCACCAGAGGGTGTCGCCAATGCAATTATGGTATCATTTGCAATCATAAAAAGGCTTATTTTCTTGGTAAAAATAGGTAAAAAGCAGTGAAATTACCTTGATATTGAGCATAAGGCTAATGTTAGATAAACCTTAAAGTTAATGCTGCACGATGACTTATTTTATATCTTCGTTGCGTAATAGTAATACCAAATAATTGATGAAAACAATACTGATTACTTTTTCGGCAATCCTACTTTTAAGTTTATCGGCCCGATCACAGGAAACCACAGCAGTGGTTGACTCAGTGGCGACTACTACCGAAGCTGTACAGGCTCAAAAAGATAAAATTGCAGCTGATATAAAAGAGCAGAAAGCTGCAGAAGAAGCGGTTAAAAAAGCTGAAAAGGAAGCGAAAAAAGCGGAGAAAGAAGCGAAAAAGGCCGAAAAGGCAAAGAAAAAAGCAGAAAGCGAAGCCAAAAAACTAGCACGCTTAACCAAGGCAATTTCTAAAAAAAGAAAATCGATAGATAAAGACGAAAGCAAAATTCTGAAGTTGCAAACCAAGTTGGCCAAAAACAAAATAAAAGGCAAAGTGTCACCTGTCGATGAAATGGAGATGAACCAAAAAATCGATAAATTGAAGATGGCGGTTGTCAAGGAAAAAGCAAAACTGGCCAAACTTGAACGAAAACAGTAAGGTGAACTAAAGGATGATCCTCCATTTTTGTAACAATTTGGTTTCTAGTGCGTCTTATAGCTGTAGGAACCTTTTAAAACAATCAAAAAATGGAAATCATCAATCAAGACACAGCTTTACGAACCGATAACCAATTACTGGTTATTACACACTTGTCGCAACTGCTAACTTATATTACAGGCTTTGGCGGACTTATAGTCCCATTGGTCATTTGGTTGACCTCTAAAGATAAAGTTGAAGGTATGGATGAGCATGGCAAGGCCATCGTGAATTTTCAACTAAGTATCATTCTTTTGGCGATATTAAGCATCCCGGCCATATTATTGTTCGGTTTGGGTATTTTAAGCTTGATCGTTATCGGAATTGCTTCATTTGTTCTCCCAATCGTAAATGCCGTAAGGGCAAGTAACGGGGAATCGCCAAGTACCTTTATGACGATACCGTTTATCTCCTAGAAGGGTAATAGCTTATGGATTGGCAGGATAGCCTCTATGATGTCAAGAATTCACTTATACAAAGATCGATTGGCCATTGGTACCTTGGCCCTTTTCAATGTGCTGGTTCATCTTTGGGTTTATGATAACCTTGAATTCCACCGAGATGAGCTTCTCTATTTTTCACTGGGAATCCACCCGGCCTTTGGTTATGCCACTGTACCGCCTTTGATCGGCTGGATAGCTTCGCTGATGCAATTGTTTTTTGGGTATTCCCTTTTTGCGGTTAAATTATTTCCTGCGTTGTTAGGCGGCGCATTGGTTGTTTTTTCCACAAAAATATCAAAAGAGCTGGGCGGTGGTTTTTACGCCCAAGTACTTACCGGTATAAGTATCGTTTTGTTGCCCGTGGCCATGAGGGCCTTCCATTTGTTTCAACCCGTTCCGCTAGATTTATTCTTTTGGACGCTTTTTTTGTATTATACGCTTCGTTTTGTTAATACGGAAAACAAAAAGTATTTATGGTACCTAGGTGTCGTAGGTGGTGTCGCATTGCTTAATAAATATTTAATTGTCCTACTGTTTCTCTCTTTACTGTTTTCAATTGTTTTCTCTGCCCATAAATCCATATTCAGAAATCGATCTTTTTACGGGGGTGTGTTGATTGGGATGCTCATTTTTTTGC
>JBATIN010000571.1:0-1745 GCA_049667765.1 Flavobacteriaceae bacterium | reverse complement strand
GTTATAGAACTGATACCGATTATTCTGAAAAAATTGCCAATATAAATTGGCGAGATAGCTCTCTAAAACATTTTTGGCAGGAAACTCGGCTTTTTCAATTTCAGATTTGAAATCGTTGACGATTTTTAGTTGTGCATCTTCCTCTAAGGTCATGGCATATTTTGAAACATACAATAAAGCCTTGACGATTTGCGGCGAATTTTTTTCCTTTTTTGCCTTTGCTGAAATCGATTCTACCATCTTCAAGGCCGATTTGGTCAAGGCATCACCATCCAATTTTTCGACTTGTTTCCAAAGGGTTTCGTAAGATTCGTTATTCTGCTGTGCGTTAGCCATAGTTGAAAATAGTACTATACTGAGTATGATCGCTAGTTGTTTCATTATCCGATATTTGTTGTACACCACTTTGTCTTCATTTAGACTAATTTGGTGCAGTCCATTACAAAGTTAAGGGCAAAGATGCTGCCAAAACACACTGAATACCATGAAAAATGAGGGAATGGGTCTTTTTGGTTAGGGAATGGGGTTTCAAGCGGTAAGTTCAAGGCTAGAATTTTAAGGCTCCTTCCCTAATCCAAGGGAAGAGCCTAAAAAAATATAAAATCAAAGTGATTTTAACAAACCACCGTCAATTGGAATTTGCGTCCCCGTGATATAGGCCGCTTTCTCAGAGGCCAAAAAGGAAACCAAATAACCATATTCCATCGGATCGCCGATGCGTTGAACAGGTACTTTCGATTCCATATCAGCTAAAACCTTTTCTTGTTTGATGCCTAATTGAGATGCTTTCTTAGCATTGAGTTGGGCGATGCGGTCCGTGTCGAAATAACCGGTAAGAACGCTGTTTACGGTTATGCCGTCTTTGCCCACGTCGGTTGCCAAACTTTTGGCCCAGGTCACTACCGCAGCTCGGATGGTATTTGATAAGGCCAGATAGGAGAGGGGCTCCTTCACCGAGACCGAAGCCACATTGATGATTCTGCCCCATTTGTTTTTTTGCATCTGTTTTAAGGCCAGTTCCGTTGTGAAGACTACCGTTTTGAAAAGTAGGTCAAAGGCTTCCTGATAATCGGAAACCTTTTTTTCAAGGGTGTTCCCGGCAGATGGGCCTTGGGTATTGTTCACTAGAATATCGATGGTGTTTTTTTCGAAATAATCCGAGATCACTTGTTTGTAGTGTTCAAAATCCGAAAAATCTACAACTAGGTATTGATGCTGTTGCCCTTGGTCGGAAGCCAATTCGGAAACGATTTGCTTTAATTTTGCCTCGCTTCTCGCCATTAAGGTCACGTTTGCACCGCTTTCCGCCAATTGTTGTGCTATGGCCTTTCCGATGCCGCCGCTACTTCCGCCAACTAAGGCATTTTTATTTTTAAGGGATATGTTCAAAAGATAAGGATTAAGGGTTAATAGAGTCCTATGCGAATATAAAAAGAATACTGCCCAAGTTAAAGATTATTGCCGCCGTTTCATTACAACCAAGGTTTGAAAACCTAAACCATAAAATACCAATATTTCTAAGTAGCCATAGGTTTGCGATTGCTGTATTAGGATTTATAGCCATAACATTTGCCGAAATAGATTTAGTAGTAAAGTTGTATTTCTATCATAAGTTAGGTCATTTAAACGAATAAGTTTTTGTTTAATCTACTTCGAATAGCGCACTACTTTTGCTACAATACTTATATTTGAACCGAAACATTTTTTTCATGCGAATACATTTTATTGCCATTGGCGGTAGTGCC
>JBATIN010000570.1:0-4286 GCA_049667765.1 Flavobacteriaceae bacterium | reverse complement strand
GTATAGTTTAAGTTCCGCGAATGATACGAACAGGGTCAATTTTTTTTGCTTTGTTAGAAGGTAAATAACCAGCAATAAAAGTTGATATAAGGGCGAAAACGATTCCTATAACGTAGTATAAGGCACTATAATTAATAGGATAGGTCTTAATGGTCGGCAGTGCCTCTGTTTCAAAAGGTGCGTTGTCGATCAAGACTGAAAGGCCAAAACCTACCAGTAGGCCCAAAAGTCCACCTAAGAGACCGATGATCATTGCTTGGCTCATAAAGATTAGCTGTACGTCTCGGCCTGAAAAACCAGTAGCTTTTAAAATGGCGATGTCTTTCATTTTTTCATAAATCAGCATATTCAGAATATTGTAAATGCCGAACCCAGCTACGATCAATAAGGTAATGGAAACAGCGTAGGTAATTAGGTTTCTGATATCGGAACCTGTTTCAAACTGCGCATTCGCCTCGTTGATATCAATGGCCTTGACGTTGAATTGACGCTGCAAACGGCTCGCCATGGCCGGTGCGGCCTCAACATCAAAAAGTTTCATATTGATATCCGTAATATAGTTTTCGGCTTCTCCCAATATGCGCTGTGCCGTTTTTAGGTTCACGTAGCTTTGTACATTATCGATTTCGGCCAATCCACTTTGATAGATGCCTACAATTTTTAAGGGAAAAATAGCCCCGGCTACCGTACTGACCTGTATGCGGTCATCTACGGAAAGGGACATCTTTTTGGCCAGACCGGCACCTAAGAGAATACCATTTGTATTGTTTAGCAAAGCCTCGGGCGAGCCTTCAACGATATAGTCATTGATGCTCGAAAGGCGGGCTTCCTCCATAATATCGACGCCTACCAAGGTACCCCCAAGTTCAATGGAGCCGGAGATATAGAAAATTTGTGCCAGCAATTGTGGGGTTGCCCCTCTTATGGCATCGTTGGCCTTCAAATAGTTCAAAATTGGCAAGGCATTATGAATATTCCTCTGGCTTTGTTTCGGTTTAACGGAGCGTACCACGTTAAAGGCATTTTCAAAATCGGTGTATAATGAAACAGGTTGGTCTTCGGTAGGCTCGATTTCATTGTAAAGCCTAATATGAGGCGTTCTGTTCAGAGTTAAGCCATCGAGCAGATCGTTCAATCCAGTCATAAAACCAGCCATAGTAATGTAGGCCCCAATTCCAAAGGTTACGCCGAGCGCAGCCGTCACGGTACTCTTCATCTTGGTCAAAAGATGGGTCTTGGCGATATTGAGAATTACCTTCCAGTTGGTCATTCTTTGGGTTTTAAAAGGGATGTATTTTCGTCAATACCTTCTAAAATTTCCACGCGGTCAAGATTTTGGAGGCCAATTTTGACCTGAACAAGTCCGTCTTCGGTCTCTACTTTAGTGCCATCAATGAGATAGGTTTTTGGAATCACAAGGGCATCTTCTTTTTGGGCGACGATGATATTCCCTTCCCCCGCCAAACCTGGATACAATTGTTCTGGGGGATTCTTAAAAACGGCCTCTACCGTAAATGTCTGCGAACGTTCATCTTTTCTGGGATAAATCTTTTTGATTTCTGCCTCAAAAACCTGTTGTCCATAGGCATCTAAGGTAATCAAGGTTTTTTGTCCTTCACGAAGTTTTACAATATCAACTTCATCAACGAGCATTTCAATGATAAAAACGGAGGCACTACCGACCGATGCTAAAGGTTCCATACTAGAAACGATTTCTCCCGGCTGTTTAAAAAGCGCATATACTTTCCCATCAATTTTGCTTTCAACGGTAAAGTCTTTGGCAGTAATTTGGGCAGTTTCATAATTGTTTCGTGCTTGTTGTACCTGCGTAGAAAGCTCAGTTTTCGTACGCTCGTATCGGTTTTTGAGTTGTTGCAAATTATTTTGGGAAAGCTCATACCCCAGTTTTCTATTCTCGAACTGTACTTTAGACCCAATATTTTGCTCCCATAGTTTCTTTTGACGAAAATAATTGATGGAATCATTTTTGAAGGATAAAGTCGCTGCTTGTATTTCATCCTCCAACGAACCCAAGACTGCCGAACTACCACTATAATTCTCTTTGGCCAAGTTCAGATTTAATCGGGCGTTGTCTGTATTTAGTTTCGGGGCATTGTTGATGATTTGGAGTAGGGGAGTACCTTTTTTTACCACATCGCCTTCTTCAACCAAATTATTGTCTAAAATTCCAGCTACAGCGGCATAAACCTGATAAAGACTATCAGGTTGCACGGTTACCGAAGAATATACCGATTCTATTAACGAAGTTCTTTCAGGGAAGATTTTTTCTTGTTTTTCCCCACAAGAAATTAGGAGGAAGAGGAGAAGAAAGCATGTTCTTGGTAACATATTCAAAGCTATGGATTAATCCGTATAAAAGTCAGGCATAAATGGTATACGAACTATGATTATTGTCATTTCAAGATAGGTAATTCAATCAAATTAATCTTTTGGAATTAAAACAGGGTGGGCAGAAAAGGCTAACAAATTAGCAAAGGTGATATATGTCATTATTAATAATGGGAGTATGGTGTACCTTTATTACATTAATTTTTTAAACCAAAACCTTATGACCTCGAACATTCAATATGTACAAATGCCGGTAAGCGAATCGATGAATTCTATGGTAGAGCTTAAACTGGAAAAACTTCAAAATAAATATAACGATATTATCAATGCTGATGTCTTTTTTAAACAAGAGAACGACCCCAAGGGGAAAGGTAAAATTTGTGAAATTAGATTGAGTTTACCGGGCCCAAGGTTATTCGCTAAAAGTGATTCTGATAATTTTGAAAAATCATTGGCGGAAACCGTTCATGATCTTGAGGGACAACTCCGTAAACGGAAGACGATTTTAAACAAGCATTGATTTTGTAATGGGTTTAATTAAACCGCTAACAGTGAATAGAACCGTAACATAAAGAAGAGACGGACTGTTATTCCGACTTCTATTAACATAATTTCAAACTGGTGCTGAGTAAAGCTTAAAAGTATTATTTAAGAAAAAAAAACCGTTGAGGCCTGTGATAATGGGAGTCGAAGTACGAAAATAAAAATTATCAGATGAAAAAAATATTGGTTCCTATAGATTTTTCCGAGCATTCTGAGTATGCTTTGGAAGTGGCTGCGAATATGGCCAAAAAAAAGAAAAGCGAAATTTTATTGCTTCATATGTTAGGACTTTCCGAGGCTGTTTTAACCAAGGATGAATCTCAAGAATTCGCCGAGGCACAGTATTATATGAAACTCGCTAAAAAACGTTTTGGCCTTTTTTTGAATCGACCTTGGCTCAAAGGAATCAAGATTACCGAAATGGTTCAGAATTACAAAATTTTTAGTGAAATAAACAATGTGGCCAAAGAAGAGAATATCGATTTAATAATAATGGGGTCGCACGGAACGGGTGGCTTGAGCGAAATATTCGTTGGCTCGAATACCGAAAAAGTGGTACGCTCATCCGAAGTCCCGGTTTTGGTCATAAAAAAAAGGATTCCCGATTTTCGAATGGAAAAGGCTGTATTCGGATTCGATTTTAAAGTCGAGAACGTATCTGCTTATCGTAAAGCAGTACAGTTTTTAGCATCAATGAATGTTGAAGTTCATGTAATCTATGTAAATCAGCCTGGTATCAATTTTATGAGTTCGAGCCAGATCCAATCACAAATAGATGTGTTTTTGGGAGTCGCCCATCATGGAAATCTTCCAGATTATATTAGGATGAATCAAGTATCCGACTACACCGTGGAAACCGGAGTTTACAATTATGCCAAAAAAATAAAAGCAGATACCATTGCCGTAACAACCCATGGTCGTAGCGGTCTGGCACATTTTTTCAAAGGTAGTATTGGCGAAGATATGGCCAATCATGCATCGCTGCCCGTTATTACTTTTAAGATTTAAATACTATAACTAAACCGTACAACCGTCCCCATCTTTCTTAACCCCTAACTTGAATAAGAATTTTTCCATGAGGCACCATTTGGTAAAGGCAGATTGTAAGAGGTTCGCTCCAACGAATACGGTAAACCACAACCAATTGATGTTTACGTAGATGGCCAATAAAACACTTATAATAATAAAACTTCCGGCGATGGCCCTTATATATCTATTTATCATTTTAATTCGATTTTTCTATGTTTACAACTGCAATATGAATTTTGGATAGGGTCTCTTGTTTTTTATTAAACACTTCGACCTTCTCGAATACCAGATCCACATTTTCTTTTTTTACGAAAGCAAAAAAAAGTGTTGAATCAATTTCGTTCATTTCGGTAGCGAACCAATTG
>JBATIN010000569.1:0-3499 GCA_049667765.1 Flavobacteriaceae bacterium | reverse complement strand
GGTAAAGGCATATTTCTTGGCCGACTCTTCATTGACGGTAATTTTAAGCTCAATAAAATGGTTGTTGAGTTTCAGACGAAGATACTCCATGAGGTCATATTGCTCTCGCTCAATTTCCTTTTTCATGGTGCTATTGGGCATTTCTATCCAAATAACGGTGTCGTTCCGCAGCTTAGGCTCATCGGTATTGAGGCTAGAGGACAATAGTTTTCTTCCATCCGCATCGAGAATTTTTATGAAATCGGCCCAGTGTAATTTTAGATCTTCTTCGGTAAACGGTGATTTTGGCAGTTGTTTCGGATCTATTTTTGTTTCTTTTTTATTGAGCTCGTGTGTTTTTTTTGCTTTCAAACTCGAAATGGATAGTCCTGAAACCCTTTTTGAAGCTAATCTTTGAGCAATAGCATTTTCCGTTTGTTCACCAAGGTTCAGCTCAATTTTACTTGTGGTTTCTGGTAATGGTTCGGCAACTGAAACCTTTGAAGATGGTACTTCTTCTATTATGCCAATATCAGTTTTAGTATTCTGAAGATCAGCTAATTGAACTTCGTTAATTTTTACCGGAGGTAGTAGACCTTCTTTGGTTAACGAGTTTGTAAAAGCACTGGAAGTGTGATGGTCAGGTTGTGAAATTCTTACTTTGGGTTGGGCTAAAATTCCCTGATAATACGAGGCCGGGGCAATGAAATCGACTTTAGAAAGATTGCCTAAGGAATTAGGATTTTTTTTTTCGCCACTAAAATCAATAGAGGCGAGTTTCATTAGGGTAAGTTCAACCAACAGGCGCTGGTTTTTACTGGTCTTGAATTTAAGGTCGCACTCATTGGCCGTGTCTAGCGCCTTCAATAAAAAGCTTGTGGATGTTCTTTTGGCCTGGGTGGCATATTTCTTTTTGGCATCTTCGCCAACTTCCAATAGTTCTATGGTACTGGCATGCTGGCACACCATTAAGTCCCTAAAATGAGTGGCTAGTCCAACAATGAAGTGATGCCCATCAAACCCTAAAGCCAAGGTCTTGTTGAACATCAGTAACAGTTGCGGAATGTTATGATCCAATATTAAATCGGTCGCTTCAAAATAGGTGTCGTAATCGAGTACGTTCAAGTTCTCGGTTACCGCTTTTCGAGTTAAGGTTTTTCCTGAAAAACTCACCACCCTATCAAAAATGGAAAGGGCATCGCGCATGGCGCCATCGGCCTTTTGTGCAATGATGTGCAAAGCATCGGCTTCTGCTTCTATGCCTTGGTTTTCTGCGATGTACTTTAAGTATTCTGCTGCATCTTTTACCGTTATTCTTTTAAAATCAAAGATTTGACAACGTGAAAGAATGGTCGGTATAATTTTGTGTTTCTCAGTGGTGGCCAAAATGAATATCGCATGCCGTGGTGGCTCTTCCAAGGTCTTTAAAAAAGCATTAAATGCTGCTTGCGATAACATATGCACCTCGTCGATTATGTAGACCTTGTATTTACCGACTTGTGGCGGAATACGGACCTGATCAATGAGATTTCGGATATCGTCTACTGAGTTGTTGGAGGCCGCATCAAGCTCAAAAATGTTAAAGGCAAAATCTTCATCTTCACTTTCCGTACCGTCTGAATTGATCTGCTTGGCCAAAATTCTGGCACAGGTTGTCTTGCCTACCCCTCGTGGTCCGGTAAAAAGAAGTGCCTGGGCCAAGTGGTTGTTTTGTATGGCATTGGTCAAGGTATTGGTAATCGAAGCTTGGCCCACCACATCTTTAAAGGTCTGGGGCCTATATTTTCTTGCCGATACGATAAATGGTTCCAATTCAATCTATTTTAAGGCCGCTGTGGCATATGTACAAATATAAAAATCGCGGTGCACAATGCGGTTTAATTACATTGATTTAGCTACTTATTTATCAACAATTGAAGTAACTTTGCGCTAGAGCAGGCCACCTTATCGCTGCTCGCCAATTGGCGGGGAGAGGAAAGTCTGGACACCATAGTGCGGCATAGCGGGTAACACCCGTCGTCCCGACTTCGGTCGGGATAGGACAAGTGCAACAGAAAGCAAGTACAGTTCGGCTGTAGTGAAATCAGGTAAACTCTATGTGGTGAAACGTCATGTAAATCGGTGTTTGAGGGCTGCACGCCCGAGCCGAAGGGTAGGCGGTTTGAGCCTTTGGGCAACTAAAGGCCTAGATAAATGATAAGGGTCTCGCCTTTGGCGAGGAACAGAATCCGGCTTATGGCCTGCTTTTTTTAATAAGATTCCAACAGCTGTCAAGTGGTGAAAATGTAATCAGATGTTCACTGGGCATGTACATAGGTCTTATGACTCTAGTTTTCTACACTTTCCAATTTCTTGAACGACATCAGGGCAAGCCCGAAAGGCATTTAAAAGAAAAAATATTTTGATTTCGAGGCAAACCTCGTCGTATTTAAATCTCGATTATCGAGTAAAAAAACTAAACGCACTACCTCCATATTTACGCTGCTCTGAAAAATAGGGTAGGTGAGCTAAGTCCATCTGTTTGGCATGTTCAATAATCAGTGCACCATTTTGATGGAGCAGGTTATTTTCAAAAACGAGACCTGCAATGCGTTCAAAACTTTCAATAGGCATATCGTAAGGTGGGTCTGCAAAAATGAGGTTAAATTGATCCTTTGTACGTTCTAGATATGCATACACATCACTTCGTAAGGAGAAAATACCTAGGCCAAGTGCTTCGGAGGTTTTGGTTACGAACTGCACGCATCCTTGATGGCTATCGACACAGGTGATATTTTTAACACCTCTACTGGCGAATTCATAGGCGATATTGCCAGTGCCTGCAAAAAGGTCCAGTACGGCCAAATCATTTAGGTAGTATCTATTGTTCAGAATATTGAACAAGGCCTCTTTTGCCATGTCGGTCGTAGGGCGAACCGGTAGATTTTTTGGGGCCGTAATGCGTCGACCTTTGTGTATGCCTGATATTATTCGCATTATAAGGTACTTAACATGGCAAAATCAATTGAATTTTGATTTGGGTCGTACATGGGAAAAGCATTGATAGGAGGAACGAACAAGGTAATTCGTTTTATATAGGCTTTACATAGCTCATAGTTTTCATCGCCTTCTTCAATATCCCCGAAAAATTTTAGTACTATTCCATGTGGGTCTAGGTCTAGCTGCTCTAGCACAAAAAGCAGGTAATAAAGAAAATCTTCCTTTGTATTAAAACCGAAACTGTTATACAAAAGTAGTTTTCGGTTGGTGATCAGGGCTATGTCCATTTCTTGTCCATGTACATGCACATAGGTAATGGTTTCTTTTTCTTGGGTATTTAATTTCATCAAAGACTGGATCATTATCGTTCCATGGTGCTGAAATTCAAAGGCCCCGAACAGGTCAAAGATGTAATTATTGATATTGGTGAAGGGTACATACACGTTTACCATTTCATTGCTCTTTAATTCGTCGAAAACGATGTGGTCGTTCGCCAAAATTTTCGCATTGAATTTCAGGTAATTTGCCAATTAGTTTTAAT
>JBATIN010000568.1:0-4064 GCA_049667765.1 Flavobacteriaceae bacterium | reverse complement strand
CGGCAACCCCGGCGGCAACCAAGTTTTTAGCTACATGTCGTGATGCATAGGCCGCACTACGATCTACCTTACTAGGATCTTTACCGCTGAAGGCACCACCACCGTGGGCCCCTTTTCCACCATAGGTATCCACGATTATCTTTCTTCCGGTTAGTCCGGTATCACCATGCGGTCCGCCTATAACAAACTTTCCGGTAGGGTTGATGTGGTATTTTATCTGGTCGTCAAAAAGGTTCTGAATTTTCTTCGGAAGCTGTTTCTTCACTTTCGGAATTAGAATTTCAATAATATCCTTCTTAATCTTGTCCAACATTTTTTTATCGTTCTTGTCGAACGGATCATGTTGGGTCGAAACCACTATGGTATCGATTCGTTGTGGTACATTATCATCGGAATACTCTATAGTAACCTGAGATTTTGCATCGGGCCTTAAATATTTTATCTGCTTATCGGCCCTTCTTAAATCGGCCAATACCTGTAAAATTCTATGTGATATATCGAGTGCCAAAGGCATATAATTCGATGTTTCTTTCGTGGCGTAGCCGAACATCATACCCTGGTCACCAGCACCCTGTTCTTCTTTTTTACCTCTATCTACCCCTTGGTTGATATCTTGAGATTGCTCATGGATCAATGAAATAACGCCACAAGAATCGCCACTGAACTGATATTCCCCTTTGGTGTACCCAATTTTATTGATCACCTCTCTGGCAATGTTCTGCACATCTAAATAGGTATTGCTTTTTACTTCGCCTGCCAGTACCACTTGTCCGGTGGTAACCAAAGTTTCACAAGCTACTTTACTTTCTGGATCAAAAGCCAAAAAATGATCTAATAGGGCATCGCTGATTTGATCGGCTACTTTATCTGGGTGTCCTTCGCTTACAGACTCTGAAGTGAATAAATATGACATAGTTACTTTATTATATGTTTAAAGGTGGATTTGCCGAAAGTATCAAAAGAAGTATAATATGCCTAGAGGTCATATCAACTGCTTTAGCATTTTTTTTGAGGTTGCAATCAGTCAAATCCTTCCTCGTTTGAGAACGCAAAAATATGAAAATTGTTTTTGTGACCAAGATAATCTTCCAAGTTTTATGAGTTGACCGTTTATCTTTTTCTATTCTACTTACAAAAGGCTTAACCCCACATTACTATTTTCAAAAGATAGTTTAAGATACAAGTCATATCAAATACGTATTTCACCTACTATTTTTTCCAAAGCTCAATATACTTCGTATATTGTGTGCTATCTCAAACAGCAAAACACCAACCTTAAAATAGCACGAGAATGCATATTGCCGTTGCAGGAAACATTGGGGCCGGAAAGACCACTTTAACCAAATTATTGGCCAAACATTATAAATGGGACGCCCACTTTGAAGAAGTTGTAGATAACCCCTATCTCGATGATTTTTATAACCAGATGGAACGATGGAGTTTTAACCTTCAGATTTACTTTCTAAATCAGCGATATCGACAGATCTTAAAAATACGGGAAAGCGGCAAGAACGTGATCCAAGACCGTACCATTTACGAAGATGCTTTTATTTTTGCACCCAACCTGCATGCGATGGGACTAATGACCAACCGCGATTTCACTAACTATTCTAGTCTCTTTGAACTTATGGAAAGTTTGGTGCAACCGCCAGATTTGCTTATTTACCTAAGAAGTTCCATACCGAACCTCGTAAAACAAATACATAAACGCGGCCGAGATTATGAAAATTCAATTTCCATAGATTACCTCAGCCGGCTTAACGAACGCTACGAAGCATGGGTACACACCTATGAAAAAGGCAACCTTTTGATCGTTGATGTCGATAACCTTGATTTTGTGGACAAGCCGGAAGACCTAGGCACGGTAATCAATAAAATTGATGCTGAAATCAACGGATTATTCTAGGGCTTTGTAAGTATCGTTTTTGATATCAGCTAAAACACTTTTTACGACCTTTCTTAACATTACAAGCTAAATAAAACCCATTTTCTTTGCATGGGCAATGGCCTGATCGCTATGTTCGACCACTAGGATAGGGGTGGTCTTAAACGCGTTCACCATACCTATTACCCTCTGCATCTTCTTTTTATGCATTACCGTTCTTAAATAAATGGCAGCAATGCGGTTTGGATAGTTTTGGGCAATTTCAATGTAAATATCGGGATCACGTTCGCCACTGTCGCCGATCAAGATAAAATTCAATTCTGGGTAGGTCTTTAAAATATTAATGATCTCTTTTTGTTTTTGCGGAATACTTGGGTCGGCCACAGGTTTTCGGGGATCCGGAAAATTGCGCAGCAAAATCGGCCCTTTGGGAAAATTGTTCGTCTCAAGAAAAAAAGTCAGGTAGCGGTACAGGTTCCATGGGCTATGGCTTACATAATAAATAGGATTGGCCTCGTCGCCCGATGTGCCCCTGTGCAACAAGTGGTAGAATTCGGCGGCCCCCTTTAATGGCGTTCTTTTACCTGCCCGTTTAAAAACCGTATTTATGACTACTCGCCACTTCAGGGAAGATACAACCCCCGTGTTCAAAATGGTATCATCGATATCACTTATCACTCCGAATTTAGCTGCCGAATTCGGAATCAACAGTTCCCCCGGAAAACGATTTTGATGCAATATTTCACGCTTAAGGCTAGCTTCTGTATACGAGATTTCATATTGCAACCAACCTTCTGTGTTCACTAGCACTTCTAAACCTTGAGAAGTTTCATCGATAAGATAATAGCCCCTGTTATCGGTTACCCCGGTAAATGTCCTTCCATCGGAAAGCTTAATTAAAATGGGCGTATTTCGTATTTCGTCGGTTTCAAAACGTTTATAGGTATTCCAGAGCAAGTTAAAAAATCCCTTTTCCCTTAGGTCTATCCGATTATCCTCCAAGGCCCTTCCACGTGCATAAAAATGCGATGCCGTACCATACGATTGAAACGCAATGATCTGCAACTTGTCTATTTTCCCGAATATTCCCATGGCCTCAAATATAGCAAAAGGTTCATTGCGCAATCCTAACATTTCCAGTTCCCTCATTCAAAAGCCACGTTCACTCATTATAGGTTTTACGGTAGCCCACTAGGTTGTAGGTTTATGCCATACGAACCACCTAAGACCATTATTTGTGCACATAGCAATGAAACTTAAAATGATGTAAAACACGTCTGTCGCCTGGCAGGCACAAAATCTTAAAAGATGAAACCAAAAAAGAACCCAAAAAAAGATCTGAACCGAAGTAGCGGACTTTATTTTATCATCGGTCTATCGTTAGTTTTGGCCTTGGCCTATGTGGCTTTGGAGTGGAAGACCTATGACAATGCCCCCATCCATTATACGGGTATGAATACCCCTGACAATATCGATGAAATACTACCGCCTATAATACTACCCAATACCCCGCCAACACAACAACTAGTTATCCCAGACATAATCGAAATTGTCGAAGACGAAGAACCAATAGTGGAAACTATTATTGAATCTACCGAAAGTAATGAGAACCAAGAAATCATTGAATTGGAGGATATCGTAGTAGTAGATATGCCAGATGATATTGAAATACCTATAAACGCGGTGGAAGAGGTTCCTGTATTTCCAGGATGTGAAAATGAATCAGACAAATTAGCTTGTTTCAGTGCCATGATCACCAAACATGTGAAGAAAAATCAGCGATATCCCGAAGCTGCCCAAGAATTGGATATTCAAGGAAGAGTTAGCGTAGTTTTTGTGATTCAAAAAGATGGATCTATCGGGAATGTCCGCATGAGAGGACCTCATCAAGTCCTAGAAACCGAAGCCGAACGCATCATCAACAAGCTGCCAAAAATGAAACCTGGCAAACAGGGTGGAAAACCTGTGAAAGTCCCGTTCAGCATTCCTATCACTTTCAAACTGCAATAAAAAAAAGAGGCAAACATGGTTCGTTTGCCTCTATTTACTTTTTGGAAGATCTCGTGAACTATTGTTTTTTCACATCCATTCTTTCAATGGTAATCTCGGTCTCTTTTCCTTTGGTTTCGATAGTCGCATTTTCGAATTCCTTCAATTGGGCCTCTACTTCTGCTTTAGT
>JBATIN010000567.1:0-16233 GCA_049667765.1 Flavobacteriaceae bacterium | reverse complement strand
GGATATAATGTAGCGGCAGCCCATGGGGGAATGAACCATATTATACTTCCTACGCCCATCAGTATCATGGCCAACAAGGCTGCTTTTCGGGCATTGAAAGAGTCTTTTGCATTTAACCATCGAAATGAGTCATGCAGGTTCATCATAGTGATAATCTGTTTCGGCAAGAAAAATATGAAGGTTCCGAATAATATTAGAGGGTAGTTCATGTTCGGGCCGATAAGAAATCCACCAGGAAAATTCTTGACCAAATTAACAGGCCCATCGACCATAACCAATGCTACCACGGCACAGGCAATAGAAACTACCGCCACCACCAAAGTTTGAACAAAGTCAGATGCAACCACGCCCCAAGCCCCTGAAAGTACCGATACAAAAAGTACGGTAAACCCAATGGAGATGATTGTCAAGGACATATCGGCCTCGAAAACGGCACTGGTAAAAACCCCAAGAGCATTTAACCAGACCCCGGCATTCAGGAAGGAAAACATAATTAATGCCCAAGCAAAAAAGGTCTCATTTTCATGACCAAATCGTCTTCGTATTCCTTCCGTAGGGGTATCTACTCGCATCTGTCGAAAACGATGTGCGAAGTAGGCATAGCCACAAAAGAAGGCAAAGGTATTGCCGATATAAACGGCGACAATCGCAAATCCGTCAGCGAAGGCTTTGCCAGCCGCACCTGTAAAGGTCACAGCAGAAAATTGTGCCATAAATGCGGTGGAACCCACCATCCACCATAACATTCTTCCGCCGCCACGAAAATAATCGCTGGTAGATTTACTTGCCATTCGCGAAAACACGACACCTATGACAAGGATCAATACAAAGTAGACTGCAATTACGATATAGTCATAAAACATAGTAGTTGGGGTTTATTGTAATTGACGAACATCCGTCCAGTTATCATTCTTTCTGATAATGTCAATAAGCTGCTGGTACAGACTTCCTTCCTTGAATGTCTGGTATGGCGCAACTGCTTCGCCTTTGATGTCTTTTACAAATTCGCGAACTAGATAATGCCAGTTTCGCTCGGTATGTTTGATGAAATCCCCATCATTTTCAATGTTGGGTTGGTCATCCATAATAGGTTGAGGAGTGGACAACTTTTCCCATGTTTTATTTTCCCCATACAAATACAACGGCCCCATGCCGTAATGGCCTTCAATGAAGATTGCGCCTTTTTTGCCATAAAACACGATATGGTTCTCTTGAAACTTAGGGACCAAGCCACCATGTTTGAACAATACGGAAACCGGCTTGGTGGCAAATTCACTTTCCAACTGTGCCATCACGGTATACGACCACTCCACATTGCTTTCCCCCCATTTTAGCGAAGGATCGTTTAAATCTTCGGGAATATGATCCCGTCTCGTTTTGAAATTATGTACGCCTTCCACAATTGGGGCTTTGCCCAAATCGTCACGCACTTCTCCACTGATCGCTAGTATTTTTTCCCCGATTACCGAGGTTGCAATAGATATCATATGGGTAAAATTGTTGTTCAATCGACCGCCGCCGTCTTCTTTTCGATGCGACCAGCCGAAGGGAATATCGCGCTCCAGATTGAAATGCGATATAAATTCAGCCTCCACCGGTTCGCCGATTGCACCACTGGCCACCAATTGTTTGGCGTGAATCACACAAGGCATATAACGGAAGCTGGATGCAAAGGCCGTTTTTACCTTTTTGGCTTTAGCGAGTTTGTATAACTCCAACGCCGTTTCGCCAGTATGGGTTAAGGGCTTATCGCTAAAGACATGGCACCCAAACGCGATAGCCTGTTTTATGGGTTCGTAATGGGCACCGCCCGGGGTTGCAATAGAAACGATATCGGGTTGGCAATCCTGCAAAGCCTTTTGCCAGTCCGTACCGGAATAGGGAATATTCATTTTCTTTGCCACTTCGGCAACCACGCTCGGGGTTCGCCCAACGATGCCGACTACCTCAACACCATAGGCCCGAAACGCATCGGCATGGCCTTGGCCGGCAAATCCGGTTCCTGATATCAGTACTTTTAATTTTTTGCTCATTGATTTTTTTCTTATTCTATTTATCGAACATTACCAATTCCATATGGTGCCATCTTCAAGGCGATTTACAGGAAGATATGATCGCTTGTAAGGATATTTTTTTGCGGCTTCCTCATCGAAATCGATGCCCCAACCGGGTTTATCATCCATATACAGCAAGCCTTCCTTTAATTCAACTTTGTAATTAAACACCTCGTTAATTTCAGGGGTACCAAAGCCTACAAATTCTTGAATTCCGAAATTAGGTGCCCAAAGATTGAAATGCATATGCGCCATAAAACTGACTGGCGAAAGATCTGGTGCCCCATGTGGTGCCATACGTACATGATATAAGGCTGCGAAGTCGGCTAATTTTTTTTAACGGAGTTAATCCGCCACCATGAGATAAAGCGGTACGCACATAATCGATCCATTGGTTCTGTATCATCTCTTTTGCATCCCAAAGCGTATTGAATTTTTCTCCTGTAGCCAATGGGGTATCTGTATGTTCCCTAATGACTTTATATCCTTCGGCATTTTCCGTAGGTACTGCATCCTCTATAAAAAGCAGTTTGTAGGGCTCCAATAATTTGCACAATCGCGATGCCTCGATAGGGGTCAATCGGCTATGCACATCGTGGCAAAGCTGTATTTCATAGCCAAATTTCTCCCTTGCCTGTTTAAAAACTTCGGGAATAAAATTCATGTATTTGGCGGTCGACCACTCTTGCTCTGGCGGTAAAGGTCGATTCCCCTGTAATTCATAATAATTCTTTTTGCCCTCCATGGTGCCGTACGTACCCTTGGTATTGGGTAGCGCACATTGCAAGCGTACCGCTTTGTATCCTTCCTTAATAAAAGTGCCCAAATTGTGCAACACTTCTTCTATGGTTTCACCATTGGCATGACCATACACCGTAACTCCTTTTCTACTTTTTCCACCCAATAGTTGATAGACTGGCAAATTGGCAAGCTTGCCCTTAATATCCCAAAGTGCCATATCGATAGCGCCTATAGCCGCAATACTTACGGCGCCATTTTGCCAATAGGCTCCCTTATATAAATACTGCCAAATATCCTCGATTTGATGTGCATCTCGACCAATGAGACAGGGAATCACATGTTCCTCCAAATAAGCGACAACGGCCATTTCCCTGCCGTTCAGGGTGGCGTCGCCTAGTCCGTAGGTGCCGTCTTCGGTTATTACCTTTACCGTTACGAAATTTCGGCCCGGGCGGCACACAAAAACCTTTATATCTTTTATTTTCATGCTGCTATTGCTTGTTATTCTAAATTGCAATCCCTTAACTTATTCTTCACTCGGATTTGTACCCGCACCTACGGTCGCCTCTTTAAACCAAACCTCGGTATAACTGCCATTGGCGTATTGCTTGGCGATATCGCCATCATAAACTTCCGAACCGGTGCCCCAAACCCTATTCACATCTGGAGATTTTCCATTGGTTTGATTATAAGCGCCTTGTTTGAAATAATTGAGTTCCCCTGCATAGGCGTTTTCTTGCTCTAGCCCATCTTGACCGATGGGTACAAATAGTTTCTGTGTTTGTTCCGGTAGGTCGGCAAGTTCCGTAAAATCGGACTTCAACAGGTTTTTTGTGAATTTTACGGTCTCATGGCCTTCGCTCGTAAATGTGAGGTACATAATGCCTTCATACACATTGATTTCATAGCTGAATTCTTCGCCCAAAGCAATACCGTCTTTAGGTTCTTCGGGATACGAAGCTGGCCCATCGCCCACCACCGCTAAATCATACCCCCATACTGGTAAGGAATAGTCCCATCGTTTTGCATTGTCGCCTTCGGTATTGATTTCATAATTCCAAAAAACGGAACCTTTTGTATGCCCAGGAAACTTCTTGTAAAAGATTTTGCAGGGCTCGTTTTCATGACCTTCGCCACTATGAATTTGCCCGACTACCACCGAGTAGGAAGCCGCAACTCTTGCATCCCCAGAGGTTGACACATGTTGCACTTTTAAGGTGCCCGTTAATTTACCTCCGGTTTCAGGTATCCATTTCTTTTTTTCCTGTAATTCCGTTCTGGTATTGCTGGAGTTTTTTGACGTGATTCCTGAATTTGGTGTTTTATAAACTACCCAATCCGTTTTCCCATCATTCTCAACATAAAAGAAATTTTCGGCTGAATAGTCGACCAACGAATCGACATGGGTACCATCTCCTAAAAGGATTTTCCATTTGTCCATAAATGGGATTACATCGCTGGGATAGGTTATTGCTTTTGTTTCTTCAAGAGTGGCCTTCTTCGTTTTCTCAACGCAACTGTTTACCACAAGGACAAGGCCGATCATTAAAAGCAACTGAAGGAATGATTTATTCTTTTTAGTTTTCATTTATTAGGCTTTCGTTTTGTTTGCATTTTATCTTCTTATTCATGATAGGACAACACTGATTTCCCCTGAAACCCCTCCGCCTATAGGCACCTCCCCTTGAAAATAAGGGGAGGACCCATTTAACAAGCTTTTCTAAATTTTAATCATTTACAATTATCTTCTGACTATTTTTTATTAAAAACTACCTCTTAATCGACCCGGATGTATCCCCTTCCATTAAGTCCATTACATTTTCCAAAGACACCAGATTAACATCGCCTACAACGGTATGTTTCAAGGCACATGCAGCGGATGCAAATTCTATAGCCTTTTGATCATCGAAATGCAGAAGCCCATAAATGAGTCCAGCTGCAAAGGCATCGCCTGTACCCACACGGTCAATAATATGGGTAATGTTCAACATATCGGATTTAATATAGTCTTGCCCGTTCCACATTTTACCCTGAATCTGGTTGTGGGAGGCACTAATAGCCCGTCTGGTTTTTTTGACTACTTTTTTAATATTAGGAAACATGCCTATCAACTCTTTGGCCAGATCTTGAAACTTGTCATCTGATTCTCCCAAAGCGAACATTTCGCGAATACCATTGCTGCTGGTAATTACCACATCGCAGTTTTGCACCAAACTGGGAATAAGCTCTTGCATGGTTTTTCCATATTTCCACATATTGTTTCGCGAATTAATGTCCCCTGAAACCATTATACCCTTTTTGTTCGCTGTTTTTATGGCATCAAGACAGCATTGGTAGGCTCCTTGTGAAATGGCGGGGGTGATACCCGTCCAATGAAACCAATCGGCGTCTTTGAGTACCTCTTCCCAATTAATCATGGTGGGTTCAATTAAGGAGAAAGCAGACCCTTCTCGTTCGTAAACCACTTCACTGGGTCTGTGCACCGCACCTTTTTCAAGAAAGTACTTGCCCATCATGTTGTCACCATAAATAACGTGTTCGGTGCTGAGCCAATGCTTGCGTAAAAATTGCGTGGCGGCTTTTCCTATGGCGTTATCAGGAAAACGGGTCACATGTGCCGCCTTCATGCCCAAATAGGCACATGAAATGGCAACGTTGGCCTCGCCCCCACCATAAACAAGTTCGAAGGAAGAAGCCTGAGCAAATTTCTCGTAGCCCGGAGGCGATAATCGCATCATTACTTCTCCAAAGGTGATTACTTTTTTTGGCATGATATAAATCTAATTTTAGATGGACTTCATGCCCATCTACGGGTTACTTATTTTTTTCGGTATTCGTTGGTTTATGTGTTTTTAGCCATTCTTGACCCTCTTTGGTCAAGAAAAAATCCATCCACATATAATTCATTTTATTGTTTTCATCGACCGTTACCCAATGGCTGGAACCAATAGGGATATGCAACAAGGAATACGCTTTAAGGGTAGTTGAGGCGTCGTCGGCATGTACGGTAATGTCATTATCGGTCAGGCCTAAGAAAAGTTGGTCGAGCATTGGGTGTTCATGTGCACCAACCTCATCAGGGCCTTTGGCTTCCACGGTGCCAAGGGAAACACGGGGAACAATATCAGCGGGCAGTACGGTTCGACTAACCGTATTCGGACTCTTTATTTTTTCGGTATAAGGCTGTGTGTCTAAAAAGCGGGTAAAATATAGGTCGTACTTGTTTTCTAGTGGGAAAGTCTTCAAGTCCTCAAGATCTTGAGGCGACAATTTTTTGGTAAACTGCAAGAAATGTAATTCTTCCCCTTCAGGAACCTCAAACCGCACATGGCCGATTTTGTTCATGGGAATCGCAATCGATTCTGGCGTAAGGCTGCGCGAAATCGTATCGGCATGAATCGTTCCATTTCCCTTAACGAACAAGAACATGGTAACGCTTCCATCCAATAATGTAACGGTATGCTCAAGAGGACCGGCGTAGCCGATATGCTCTATCTTGGTATCGGCAATTTCACCAATCAGCAATTCTTCAGTAAAACTATTCGTGCCCTGAGGTATTTGCATATTTAAATCCTGAACCACAATTTCGGTCTGACTGAAACTGGACAGGGTGAATAGTGCCATAGCGAAAAACATGAATTTAAAGAACCTGCCGCCACAATAGGATTTTATTTTCTTCGCAAGGGAGACCTTACCATGATTAGCGGTTATCATCTCGGCGTTGAACATTCCTTTTTTTTCGGCAGTGGGTCTGTGCATAATATCTAGTACATTAATTTAAGCGGGAGGTTCTCTTCTACGACTAACTGGCCCGAGTTTTTTATTTCATTATCTGAATGGGTATTATTCTTTGCGCCCCACAAGCGAGCGACCCATTTTACCTGGTTATCCAAAAAGGTATTTCCTGAGAGTTTTACATTGACGATTCCATAGGTGTTCAATAGAATTCCGTCTTCTTCTTCGGCACCACATTTTGTAAAAGTGCTGTTGGTTACGACCAAATTGCCCCCTACGGTAGATTCGTCATAACCCCCTCTGTAATAATCAATTACATTTTTACCGACCTTGTCGAATTGGCAATTCTCAACGAATACATTTTCGGCATTATACTCGCCACGATCATCCTTCTCTGCTGATAATTCCAGTCCGTTTGCACATTTTCTAATCGTTGTTGCACTGAATTTAATGTATTCGGAAAATGAATATTTATACCCTTTCAGCACATAATCGAAATTCGATATTTCACAATTTGTCACAGTCAAATTATAAAGACTTGACATGTTGTTCTGCAAACTTGCAAAAGCATATTGACTATTGCTTCCATTGAGCTGAACCCCGCTCAATGTAAGTTGACCTTTAGGGTTCATTTCAAAAGCAGGCGTTTCAACAGGCCCATCATAATGAATGATCACTTTCTCATCGGTAGCCGATTTTATAGTTAGCTTCTTATCGATTTTTAAAGGGGATTTTAGCTCGTAACGGTTCGCGGTTAAAATAATGGTATCGCCACTATTTGCCGATTTAACCGCAGTTACCAATTCGGTCGCAGTACTTGCTGAATGTGTTTTTGCATTTGTTCCCTCATCAGATTTTATGGGATACCAATCGGGACCGTATTTCGACAAGTCCAGAAGATTCGGTTTTGCTGTTGGTGTTACAGAGATGGCCCCGATTTCATTATGGGATGTACGCGAATTCCCGAACAAATCCTTCGTAATTTGATCAAACTCGAAGCCATTATATAGTTCATAACCTGAAAGGTCTGTTGAAGGTATCAGAATATTTTCTTCCAATTCTGACATTGAAAAACCGTCTTGCTTTACTTTGGATTCATATTCGAAAGTTAGTCCCTGATTATTGATCAGATTGTTTTTAAACTCGATACCATCCAAGGAATCGTGAGCAATAATAGGCTGTATATCCCCTTTGCTGTTATAAATTAGATTGTTCGCCACCATAGTACGAATAGGCCTTTCCGACCTGATTTCGGAAGCCGGAAGAATCCCTATTTGATCTACATTCGACCCCACCCCAAATTGCCAGGGCGAAGTACAATCGACCCAAGTATTGTAGGCGACCACCACATCGGTAACCTGAATATACCGGTTCAAGGGCGATTTCGGTATTCCGTTCATCACGGCAAGGGGACTACGGAAAGTCTCTCCTTTTAGCTTGTAAAAATAATTGTTCGTAACCCAATGGCCAGTACCGATCAATCGTACCCCACCAATTTGTTCAGAGTTCTCGTCCCCGATAAAAAAGTTGCCATCAATGATGCAGTAGTTTCCATGTCTGGTTACCAAAGAGCCTTCACTTTTATAAAAAACATTGTTCCTGAACTCATTGAAATTCGTCTTACTCGAAATCACTTCTACTTCCCCATTACAGTGATCAAAAAAGTTATGTTCAACCAAAGTATAGCTAGGTGCCATGGAGGTAAAACTATTTCCCAATTGTATGGTCTCGGCACTTGGTCCGCCCTTGGGAGGTCTTGGCCCAAAATAGTTATTCGTGATTTTATGGTAGTTTTTTATGTTCCGGTTTCCGGCAAGATCAATCCGTACCGTTGGCCCTCTGTTCGATTTTCCTGCGATGTAATTATGATCCAATTCGTTATGGCGCCCCTTAAAAAGTACCCACAAATCCGTTTGATCTCTTTGGGATTGATTGTAATCTAGAATTACACAGTTGCTAATCTTGGAATGGTTGGCGACGGTATCTTGGTTAACGGCAAATTCAATGACTGCTTCAGATGGCGATGAACCTTTAGTAAAATACAACCCATTCACATGTAAATACTCGCCACCTAGTTTCAGGTCGGATCTTCCACCTATGATTACGCCACCAGCGGTTTCCCCTTTTAAAGTAATCGGTTGCTTCTCGGTTCCGTATCCAACAAATCTAATTTCAATATCGTTCCATTCTCCATTGGCCATGACGATTTCATCACCTGGATTTGCCTTTGTGATCGCCTCGTTTAGTTCTGCACGATCCGTTACCAAGATGCCTGTATTCTTTGCGTTTTCTGCGCAAGAAAATAAAATCAGAACCGTACTTAATAGAAAGATGCTATTTTTTATCATTGTAATTGTATTGTTGAACTACATATTAGCTGTGTCGAAATCTTTGATGGCTATGGTAGACAGTTATGAATTCATTACATAGTTGGCAACTGCCTATTCGGCAAACCAAAATCGGCTTCCCTTGCGTCTAAAAACAATGTCTTGCGATTCTTTAAAAAAAATCGCATTCTTGTACATCACCCGTATTTACGGGCCAAATATTTTAAGATGGTGTCCACAATTTCCTGTTCAGAATTGGTCATGTCAATAGTCAAAGCCCGCTTGGGAATTTCAAGAGCCTCGAAATCCGATTTAAGTACTGAAGCAGGTCTTACTCTAGCCCCGCTATTTTCAGCTCGTTGAGCGACATTTTCATATGAATCGTTCATAAAGACCCAATCCAACGGATGATCGCTATTGGCGGTTAGTCGTACCCGATCTTCTTTTTTTAATAGGGAACAAGAAATTACACAACCTTTTTTATCGGCTTGGGCACTAATCAATTCTTCTACGGAAGTCAACCAAGCTTTTAGGTTCTCATCTTGGGGAAGTTTACCGGCCGGTAGATCTTTGGAAACAAAAAGCATATCGGCATCAAAGAAAGGCACGTCCAATTTTTTAGCTAGTTTTTCACCAACGGATTTCTTTCCTATTCCGCACACGCCTACCAAAATAATAATATGATTGTATTTCCCCATGTGCTATTTTTTTAAATTGGTTAACCAGATTGGTTTACCAAAAATATGTATATTTGTCTAACTACCAAACTTTTAACATAAAAGTTCTTGTTTAAGAATGGTAATCTATACTAAGATATGAAAACCAACAATAGCATTACAAGAAGAAATTTCACCAAAACAACCACTGCGGCTTTAGGTGCCATTCCCTTAATGGGCTTTGGCAGTTCGTTGTTCGACCCTTTGGTTTCTTCAAACGAAAACCTTTCCGTTCACCTATTTTCCAAACACCTGCAATTTTTGAATTATAGCGATATGTCGGAAGCTGCAGCAGAAATGGGATTTGACGGATTGGATTTGACGGTTAGACCCAAAGGGCATGTTTTGCCGGAAAGGGTTGCCGATGATTTGCCAAAGGCGGTTGAAGCCATGAAGAAGTATGGGGTTCAGCACAAAATGATGACCACCGAAGTTTGGGATGCAAACGACTCGGTAAATAAAACCGTACTAGAAACCGCAAGTAAGCAAGGTTTTGGTCATTACCGTACCGGATGGTTGAAATACCCCGAGGATAAATCCATAGAAGAATATCAAACTATATACGGACAACAAGCGGCCGAATTAGAAACACTAAACCAAGGCTTAGGATTAATAGGATGCTATCAAAACCATGCCGGAAATCATGTAGGGGCACCAATTTGGGACCTCCCTCCTATTATGAAAGCCACCAACAATGAATTTATAGGCTGCCAGTACGATATACGTCATGCAGTCGTTGAAGGAGGAAGTTGTTGGGAATTGGGCCTGCGACAGATAAAGTCGTTTATAAAATCAATTGTCATCAAAGATTTTAAATGGGGGCAAGCAGATGGCAAATGGCAGCCCATCAACACACCGTTGGGCGAGGGCATGGTCGATTTTGACCGCTACTTTAAACTGCTTAAAAAATATGAAATCAATGTTCCTGTTTCGTTACATTTAGAATATGATCTGGGTGGTGCCGATCATGGGGCTACAACGATTACCATAGACCAAAAAGATGTTTTCCGTCAGATGCAAAAAGATTTGAAATTTCTAAAAGAAACCTGGAAAAACGCATAATAAAAATCAGATATGACCACTTTATCAGCTGCAACAAGAGAGAAATTTAAAACAATCAGTACCGCAACCGTGGCCACCTGTTTGTTCAAAAAAGGCTTAAAAAATCAATTTATTCAAGGCGTAAAACCACTGCAAAAAGGCCGACCGAATATGATCGGGGAAGCTTTTACCTTGCGCTATATTCCCGCTAGGGAAGATTTGAATCCCATCACTGTTTTTCAAGATAAGACCCACCCGCAGCGTGTGGCGGTAGAACATTGTCCAGAAGGCAGTGTCATGGTCATCGATAGCAGAAAAGATGCAAGGGCCGCTTCTGCAGGGTCTATTTTGGTAACTCGATTGATGGTAAGGGGCGCAGCAGGTATCGTAACTGATGGCGGTTTTCGCGATTCGGCTGAAATTGCCGCTCTTGATTTTTCTTCATATCACCATACACCCTCGGCACCAACAAACCTTACCTTACATCAAGCCTTGGATATCAACGTACCTATTGGTTGTGGCGATGTTGCCGTTTTTCCCGGCGATGTCATTTTAGGTGATGATGACGGAATCATGGTCATTCCAGCGCATTTGGCAGATGAGGTTGCCGACGAATGTACACAGATGACCCTATTCGAGAATTTTGTTTTAGAGCAAGTTCAAAAAGGTAGATCTATTGTGGGCCTTTATCCGTTAACGGATGACAAGATCAAAAGTGAATTTGAGGCTTGGAAAAACACACAGAGCTAACGCCGCCTAAAAACCTCCGACCCAAACTTTAATAGTCTTAGGTACTTCTATCTCAGCACTTAAGTATTCTTCTTCAAGGATGGGAAGCCCTTATCCCCATTAAAATCGTTAAAACAATAAATTTCTTGCTGTGCTGTACGAATTTTAAAATACTACGGCATATCCCTCATCCTATTGCCCAAAAACCTTTATTTTTATGGCAAAATAAATTTGATGAGTTCCAAAGACGATTTTTTTGCCCATATAGAAGAAGGCTATACGACCAAAGGTGATTATATTACCCTTGGTGCCGCCATGCTGAACGAAGAGGCAATCACCAATGCTTTAGTAAAAATTCCTTTAAAAACCTTGAACCGCCATGGTCTTATCGCCGGAGCTACAGGAACAGGTAAAACAAAAACCCTGCAAGTACTGGCCGAAAATCTGTCGGATAAAGGCATTCCTGTTTTATTGATGGATTTAAAAGGAGACTTAAGCGGACTCGCACAACCCAGCCCTGGACATGCAAAAATAAACGAGCGTCATGCAAAAATCGGGATTCCGTTCGAGGCGAAAGGTTTTCCTGTTGAAATATTGTCGCTTTCAGAGCAAGATGGGGTTAAATTGCGAGCCACGGTGTCCGAATTCGGTCCCACCCTACTCTCGCGTATTCTTGATCTTTCTGAAACGCAAGAAGGCATTGTGGCGGTTGTTTTTAAATATTGTGATGATAACAAACTACCATTATTAGATCTAAAAGATTTCAAAAAAGTACTTCAATATGCCACAGAAGGCGGCAAAGATGAATTCACCAGAGACTATGGGCGAATTTCAACAAGTTCTACTGGTACCATACTTCGAAAAATTATTGAACTGGAACAACAAGGTGCCGATCTTTTTTTTGGCGAAAAATCGTTTGAGGTCGATGACCTTACTCGTATCGATGAAAAAGGCAGAGGGTATATCAGTATTCTTCGCTTGACCGATATTCAAGATCGCCCAAAATTGTTCTCCACCTTTATGTTGAGCTTATTGGCAGAAATCTATTCGACTTTTCCTGAACAAGGTGACAGCGATAAACCCGAACTGGTATTGTTTATCGATGAGGCCCATTTAATATTCGATGAAGCTTCAAAAGCCTTATTGGATCAGATCGAGAATATTGTAAAACTTATTCGTTCAAAAGGCATTGGTGTTTATTTCGTGACCCAAAACCCGACCGATGTACCTAACGAGGTCTTGGCCCAACTAGGTCTAAAAGTTCAGCATGCCCTTCGTGCCTTTACTGCGCGAGATCGAAAGGCGATTAAGCTTACGGCAGAGAATTATCCCATTTCCGAATTTTATGACACTAAAGAGGTGCTGACCTCATTGGGTATAGGCGAAGCCTTGGTTTCTGCTTTGGATGAAAAAGGGCGACCTACCCCCTTGGCCGCTACCTTACTAAGGGCACCTATGAGCCGCATGGATGTTTTGACCGATAACGAACTGAAAACCCTGGTCAATGGTTCTAAACTCGTTAAAAAGTACGGAGAGGTCATCGACCGCGAAAGCGCTTATGAAATGCTCAACGAAAAAATTGAAAAAGCCGAAAAAGAATCGGAGAAAGAAAAGTCTAAAACTTCGGATAGAAGTACCACGAGCCGACGGACAAGTACTCGCCAGAATCCAGTGATCAAGGTATTGACAAGTGCTACCTTCATACGGGGAATGTTAGGAGTATTGAAAAAAGTGATGCGATAACTATGATAAAAACCAAAATACTAACTGGCGTAGCCTTGCTACTTTTCATCTGCTGCAAAGAAGAGGTCGATACCACGTATTTGATCACGAACCAAAGTGTGGGCAAATTGGATAAAATTAGTCTGCTACGCGATATAGATATCATTTACGCACAAGATTCGGTGGTGAAAGACACTACGATAATCAATCTTTCGAACAATGCGAAAAAGGTTCGTATCTATGAAAAAGGCGGCAAACATCTCTTAACCCTCACCCCTAGCTCTGACAGTATTCCTACTTTTGAAAATGTGAAGATAGAAGATACCCGATTTGTAACCGAAAAGGGAATTAGCCTTAAAAGCACGTTTAAAGATATTAAGGACAAGTACGCTATTCGTAAAATCATCACCTCAATGAACAATATCGTTATTCTCTTAAAAGACAGCGATATGTATTTTACGATCGATAAAAAAGAACTGCCGTCAAGCCTACAATATGGCTCAAGCAAAAACATAGAGGCCGTTCAAATTCCGGATCAGGCCAAAATCAAATATTTTATGGTGGGTTGGAACTAAACCAAGCCAACTTAAGTAAACGATCATTCTAGGAACCTAGAGCATAACAACAAGTGTCATCATGAACCCATTATTACAATACTTACTTGTTAGACGTGCCGAGGACAAGCTGAAGAAAGACAACCAGAAAATCGACAAAAGACGCCTTGTAAAAGAGGTGCGATTAGGCGAAGTTGAATTTTCACATGCCCTTAAAGAATTCTTTTTTATAGCAATCGGCGTATTCGCCGCAGGTTTCGGCCTAAAGGGCTTTTTACTGCCCAACGATTTTATCGATGGAGGTGCCACCGGTGTCTCGCTCTTAATTCGGGTTAAGTCAAGCCTTCCTTTGGGTTTGCTCTTGGTTTTGGTGAACATTCCCTTCATTCTTTTAGGGGCCAAGACCATCGGTAAAAAATTCGCCGTTAAAAGTATCATCGCAATTGGGGTGCTTGCCTTCGTGGTTCACTTTGTCCCTTATCCAATAATTACCGATGATAAATTATTGATAGCGGTATTCGGCGGCTTCTTTTTGGGTCTTGGTATCGGCATGGCCATGCGTGGCGGCGGGGTAATCGACGGCACCGAGGTACTCGCCATATACCTAAGCAGAAAATGGCATTTGACCGTCGGTGATGTACTGTTACTCATCAACATTATCATATTTTCCGCAGGGGCGTATCTGTTATCACTTGAAACCGCTTTATACGCTATTCTAACCTATTTGGTAGCTGCAAAAACGGTGGATTACGTGGTAGACGGAGTAGAAGAATACATAGGCATTACCATTGTATCACAAAAAAGTGAAGAAATCAGACAAATGCTCACGACCAAATTAGGAAGGGCCTGCACTATATATCAAGGCAGGGGCGGCTACGCCAAGGATAACAGCGAACGTGCTACAATCGATATCATCTATACTGTGATCACCCGTTTAGAAATCGCTAAACTCAGTACCGAAATCGATAAAATCGACAAAAAGGCTTTCATTGTTATGAACGTGGTAAAAGATTTAAAAGGCGGAATGATAAAAAAGAAACCCTTAAAAGAATAGGGAAAAAAGTTACTTCATGAACAAATTAGTTGCCCAATGGGTTCCCCGGTTTTACGGTCAATTTTACAACCTATTTTGTCTTATTGCGCCCAAAGCGACCGCCAATACTGCATTTCATCTTTTCTGCACCGTTAGAAAAGGAAAAGTACTGACCCAACAGCAAGAATACCTTGATGCTGCCAAATATGAGCTACTTCATATTGGCGACCATACCATTCAGACCTATATATGGCCAGGAAAAGGAAAAACAGTGCTCTTGATGCATGGTTGGGAAAGCAATACCTATCGCTGGCGTAACTTGATCGCCAAGCTACGCCAACAAGAGTTTACTATTGTGGCCTTTGATGCCCCTGGGCATGGGGCTTCATCTGGCAAGTATTTATACGTACCGCTGTATGCCGAAATTCTACAGCATCTCATTATAAAATACAACCCCCATCAATTAGTGGGACATTCGGTAGCCGGAATGACCATACTCTACAACGAACATAAAAACGATAACCCGAATATTGAAAAAATAGTTACGGTCGCCTCCCCTTCGGAATTTCATGAAATTATGGAGCATTTTCAAGGAATTTTAAAATTCAATAATCGGGTGATGCGAGCTTTGGACAATTACATTTATGAGCGTTTCGGAGTTTACATTCGTGATTTCTCGACTTCAAAATATGCAAGTACGAATACAAAAAAGGGCTTACTCTTTCATGACAAACTAGACCAAATCACCCCTTACCATGCTTCGGTAAACGTGCAGGCGCAATGGAAAGACAGCACCCTGATCAGCACCGAAGGATTTGGACATTCCTTGCACCAAGACGAAGTGAACGATCAACTCGTAGATTTTTTGAAGTCATAGGAAAGAAGTACATTTAATTTAAAATAATCCATATGCAACATGTCACCCCTTTCCATATAGCCATTCCGGTTCATAATCTGGCCGAATGCAGAACCTTTTACCGTGAAGTTTTAAATTGTGAAGAAGGTAGAAGTAGTGACCATTGGGTCGATTTCAACCTTTTTGGCCATCAACTGGTCATTCACTACAAACCAAAATCCGAAAGCGAAGCCCTTCACCACAACCCTGTCGATGGTCACGATGTGCCCGTACCGCATTACGGCGTGGTCTTGCCTTGGGATTCATTCCAATCTTTCTCTGAAGAACTAAAACAAAAAGGCATACAATTCATCATTGAACCCTATATTCGATTTAAAGGGCAGGTTGGCGAACAGGCCACCATGTTCTTTTTAGACCCCGCGGGCAATGCCTTGGAGTTTAAGGCTTTTAAGGATATGGGACAGCTTTTTGCAAAGTGACATTCCCAAGATTGCTTAATGTGCTATTTAAATGGAATAGCATACTTCTTAATACTATTGTCAAATATTTCTTACTTTAGATATACTTGGGATAGCATCAATGATGCTATCCCGTTGTTGGGCACTATTTAGAGAAAGAGAATGACTTCAATAATAAAAACATATTTTAGAACTTGGTGGATTCCAATTTTAACATTAATTGGACTTCTGATATTAATCGTATTTGGACTTTTGAACGGTTCAAGA
>JBATIN010000566.1:0-3496 GCA_049667765.1 Flavobacteriaceae bacterium | reverse complement strand
CCCATTTCATGATCGCCAGGCAGACTGGTGGTAACAATTTGATAACAATCTGTGGATGTGCCATCGGAAAGCGTACAAGGTACTGTGGTGATCGTGACCGATCCATCTGCGGTATAAAAGTAGGATGAATTTACATTTACGACTGTTGTATCGTCAGTTGTGTCATCATCAGTATCGTCTGTACTATCAATCGTGTCTGTAGTATCATCATTGCTACAGGCAACGAAAGTCGATGCGCCTAAGAAAATGACGAAAGCCAGGGATAGCCCTAATTTTTCGATTATTCTGGTTGTTTTCATGTCTATTAATTTTAGTTTTTATTCATAATTATGGGTCAAAGGTCAGTGAAAAGTGCAGACCAAATTTAAGATTTCAGCGAATGGGGGTAGGTTTTAAGTGAATGGTCTTAATGATGTCTTAAAAGGATATTTGCGTTGCCAAATAGGCTTTGATTATTTCAAAAAAGACTCGCCAATTACCAGTGAACGGACGAGTCATCAACCTAAAACCTATTTTTATTTTCGAATTGCTAACCGCTTTGAGATGTAAGATCGTAGTAACACAGTTCTGAAAAATCTGCCGAATCTCTACCAAATCTTACAAAAGTCTATTGTAACACTAGATCATCAATAGTTTAGGTTTAAGATTATTTAATCGATATCGCGAACCAATCGTATCATTACAGGAACCGAGTCCTCGATACCGGAATTTTCCTCCGTTTTGGACACAAAAACTACTGAACCTGCACCATGCAAGTCGTAACCGTTCATATCTACGTTATACCCTGAACTATATATCCAAGCATAAATGGTACCTCCATCTTCGGTTTCACTGCCTTGTATCGGATTGGATGTACTTGACCAGTAAAACGGATAATTGGCTTGCTCAATGGTTCCATCTACTAAATTTGTGACCTCTGTAAGGTTGAATACGCTTGCATCCATAGCAGGGATTTCTGTTACCGAGTTATCGGCAAGACTCTGCAATTCCTTGATATTAGGTAAACGCCAATCATCATAACCAGCAATAGTAGCAGCTTCTGCATAGGCCAAAGCTTCTTTCCAGTATAAGTATTCACCATTATCATTCTGTGACCACATTAAACCGGTTGCGTTATCGGTTACCGTTTCGTCCTCATTGTCAACAAATTGGTTGATGCCGTAGCTTGTATTACCTCGTACCGCACGAACAAATCTGGCGCCGCTCATTGCCTTGATATGTCCCGTCCAATCGTTAACGATCCACGCAGGATCACCTTGCACCTGCTCGTTTTGGTATTCACTTTCAACGAGATATTGATCACTGGTCCATGAATGATGCTCGTTCATCTCTGTACCATCACCGGTCAGATTGAAATAGTTGGTATCTATCCATGGCCATCCTGTAGAAAAATCCCTAATAGACCATAGCTCTTTTAACGTTGGCATACGCCAGTCGTCATAACCACCGGTTGTAAGCGACCCGCAGTAGCTAGAAGCCTGACTCCAGGGCATGGTTTGACTTGATTGATCCTGTGCCCAGATTAAGCCAGTGATGTTGTCGGTAATTGTACCATCACCATTATCGGTGTAGCTAGGTGCTGTTCCAGAGTACTGTGAATCCTGTCCGTAAAAATCCTCGCCTTCCGAAGGACAATCTATTTGTCCGGAATCTCCGTAACATAAATTCTGGTTTGTATCCACAATCGGATAGGTAAGACCGGTAGAGGTGTCGGTGTCAGTATCATTTGTGTCATTTGTGTCATCGGCGAGTTCATCAGTTATGTCATCCATAACTTCGACATCGTCACTGCACCTTGTGGTAAATGCCATTACCGAAAATAAAAGTATGAACATACCAAAAAGGTTACTCGTCTTTTTTGTTGCTACATTTTTCATTGCTTTTGTTTTTAGGTTAAAAATATTTTAATTATTTCGGTACAAAGATTGCCATAGGTTGAATACCATATTTGTATTTTAAGTGAACGGGTGTAGGTATTAAGCGAAAAGTCTTAAGGCTGTCTTAAAAAATAAACGATCCCGTTTGGCTTTGACAGTATTGATTCCATCCGGCATTTAATCCAATACAAATAATCCAACATAAAATGCTTTTATGCCGGCCACGAACCAAAAGGCTGTTTTTCGAACTGCATGGTGCCGTCATCGCCTTTGTACATATTGATCCATGCCTGCCAGTTTTCGTTATCCAATTCAGGATAATCCAAACGGTAATGGCTGCAACGGCTTTCGGTACGCATGAGGGAGGCTTTGAGTTTCATCTCGGCGGTAATGATCATATTCGCCGTTTCATGTGCCAATCGTAATTCGTGCATGTCGGCCGCACGGAGCATGGGTAGATGATGGTCACGAAGTTCTTCGATATAGGCCAGCGCCCCTTTCAACATCGATTCCTTTTTGATGTACAAAACAAAATTGGGAATCATGATTCCTTGTAAGGTTTGGGTAACCCAGGCCGGACCGTAGCCTGCTTCCCTTTTTAATGGAGCTAGCATTTCGGACTCTATGGCCGCCCATTTTGATATCGGAACAACGGGCATTTCTGTTTTTTGGGAATACGCTGCGGCAGCTTCCCCAGCTACACCGCCTTGTACTGCCGACCCTGCCAATGAAGAACCGATTTGCGTGTAGATAGCTCCCGACATATAGGAACCCAAAGCATCCCCAGCGGCATAAAGTCCCGGAATGGTGGACTCACATTTATCGTTAATAGGAACCAATCCTTCGGATTTATGGATCGCCATACCTGCGGATGCACCACCAACTATTGAACCTGCCATTCCTGGAGGTGGGCTTTCTTTTCGGTCTCCATCTCCGTTTCTGGGTGGTCTTGGACGGTCATCTTGTCCATCATTCTCTGGTCTTTCTTCTCTTGGACCTCCACCTCTTTCCGGACCATTTGCACGCCGAAATTCCTCCGGAACAAAAGGTCCGCCGGTCAGCGTTTCCGCTTGCCCCATTCCGGGCCCTCCCATTTGGGAAGGGTTTCCTTTTATATAGGCTTGATAATTTGCCTCAACGCCCAAGTCATGATGTATCTCTATTTGGGTAGTACTGGGCTTTTGGTCGAACATATCGCCCCAGCCGTCATAGCAAGCGGCGGGATTGGTAGACCTGCCGGGATGCCCATCGTTCCACTCTTTTCCCGTGACTTTCGCCCCGATTTGATAGGCCATAATCGTACCGTCATGCGTGAGGTCGCAAACGGGGAATCCGTTCGGTTTAAAGCCACCTGAACCGGTACATAGTACTACGGACTTTGCTTTGAAAAAATGGATTTTTTGATCGTCCAGACTAAAACCTGCGGCCCCTGCGATTTTTCCGTTTTCTTTGACCAAATTCGTGATGACCACCCGTTCAATCAATGGAATATTGCGCTCCGTGATGGGTACATTGAAGGCTTTGTTGTAGAGATTCGATTCAAAAAAACCCCATTCTTTCAGGTCGTTTACTCTTGCCAAAGAATGTTCCGCCATCTGTCGGGTATACACGGGATTATT
>JBATIN010000565.1:0-6014 GCA_049667765.1 Flavobacteriaceae bacterium | reverse complement strand
CCCTCATGAAACAGGTTTACTCACTCAAATTGGCTTGTAACTGACTCGGGTTGTACCGAAGTTTATAAAAAATTTCGCTCAATAAACCTAAACGGAAACTTTCTCTTTTCAGGTGAAATATTCAAAGTACAAGAATATTTCATTGTTATAGTTTTATAAGCCTGAGCTTCATCATTGAATTTATATTTATATACGCATCGACTGTGCTCGGCCTTACATTTTGAGCGTTACTTTATTTTACCTTTTCTAAATGATCGTCCCAGTTTTGAACTTTAGGCTTACCAAGCTTGCCTACGGATTTTGCCACAACCATTGAAACCATGGCATCACCGGTAATATTGACAATCGTTCGGGCCATGTCCAAGGGTCTATCCACGGCAAAAATTAATGCGAGACCAATGGCCAATTTATCCGCAGGAAAACCGACCGCCTCTAGAACGATGACCAGCATGACCATTCCTGCTCCGGGTACAGCTGCAGTTCCGATAGAGGCTAAGAGTGCAGTTAGTACAATAATCAATTGATCGGTAAATTCTAAGTGATGCCCTAGAGCCTGCGAAATGAATACGGCGGCAATGCCCTGATACAGGCTGGTACCATCCATATTTACCGTTGCACCGACCGGAAGTACAAAACTGGAAACTTCCTTATCGACCCCGAGATGCTCCTCTACCCTTTCCATAGTGACGGGCAATGTTGCGGCACTTGAACTTGTTGAAAAGGCAAGCAGTTGTGCGGGGGCCAATTGTTTCATAAACCAAAAAGGATTCTTTTTTACATAGAGGGCGACTATGGCACCATAAAAAACCAACATTAAAAATAGTCCGAATACCACCACCGCCGAATATTTTAATAAAGCGAACAGCAATTTCGGATCTCCTGCGGATACTACTACGTTGGCCAAGAGGGCAAAAACCGCCACAGGAGCGGTTAACATGATCAAATCGACCATTTTTAGGACCACATCGTTAAGCGCATCAAAGAAATTTTTTAAGGGACTTGCTCTTTTTTCACCGATCAATAACATGGATAAACCCAGAAATATGGTAAAATCGATCACTTGCAGCATCATACGGTTGTCGGCCATGGCCGACACAGCATTGTCGGGCACCATATCTTCCAAAAACTGTAACGGACCTGTCTGTTTTTGTAAACTGGCCTCTGCGAGCTTGGCCTGAACACCGCCATCATTGGCATAGGTCTGTGTCAACTCGGCAATCGTTTCTGGCGGAATTCCCTTACCTGGGCCGAAAACATTGGCAAGTACGAGTCCGATCGAGATAGCTACTACCGTAGTACAAATGAATATTAGTAAAGTACGAAGTCCTATTTGCTTGAATTTGCCGATATCCTTTAAATCGGAAATGCCTTTTACGAGCGATGCCAATATCAATGGGATGGCGATCAACTTTAGAAGCTTGATAAAAATGGTTCCGAAGGGTTTTATCCAATCTATGATGAACTCTTTCCCAAAAGAGAATTGTGTCATCAAAAAACCAAAGAGCAGGCCTGCGATCATTCCGATCAGGATTTGCCAGTGCAATGCAATTTTCTTCATTAGTGCTGCCGAAGCAAAGTTTTAAGAGAAGGAAAGTGTGTGAATTTTAGGTCAAGAAAAAATTCATAAGTAGTCGATAAACCCATGTTCAAATCATTTCAACCTTACGAAGATACATCAAAAACCGATTTAGATTTCGTCTAAATGATCGTCCCAATTTTTAACTTTAGGCGTACCTAGTTTACCCACCGATTTGGCAACGATCATAGCTACCGTAGCATCCCCCGTGACGTTTACTACCGTTCTGCACATATCCAAAGGTCGGTCTACGGCAAATATCAAGGCCAGTCCTATTGCCAATTTATCGGGCGGAAAGCCGATGGATTCCAAAACGATGACCAGCATGACCATTCCGGCTCCAGGTACGGCAGCCGATCCAATTGAGGCCAAAAGGGCTGTCAAGACAATAGTAAGCTGATCGCCAAAGGTCAAGTCAAAGCCCAAGGCCTGGGAAATAAAAACAGCAGCGACGCCTTGATAAAGACTTGTGCCATCCATATTGATGGTAGCCCCGACGGGAAGTACAAAACTCGACACCTCTTTGTCGACCCCGATATGCTCTTCTACCCTTTCCATGGTAACAGGCAGTGTTGCCGCACTTGAACTGGTCGAGAAAGCCAAAAGTTGAGCGGGACTAATTTTGCTTAAAAAAGTCAACGGGTTATATCTGGTAAAGGTCGATACCACGAGCATATAAAATACGATCATGAGCATAAGGCCAAGTACAACAACCCCCGCATATTTCAACAATGCTAAAAGAAGGTCAGGATCACCCGAGGAAACGACCACGTTCGCCAATAGGGCGAATACGGCCACTGGAGCGGTGAGCATGATCAAATCGACCATTTTCAAAACCACATCGTTTAGGGCATCAAAAAAATCCTTTAGGGGCTTGGCGCGTTCTTCTCCGATCAAGAGCATCGATATGCCCAAAAAGATGGTAAAAAAGATGACCTGAAGCATTAGACTATTGTCCCCAAGGGCAGCAAATGCGTTGTCAGGTACCATTTCTTCAAGAAAAGCAAGGGGACCGGCATCTTTTTGCCTAGAGGCTTCCTCAAGTTTAGAGGTTACGCCACTGTCATTTGAATAGGTTTCCGTCAATTTGGTGATGGTATCTTCCGAAATACCAACGCCGGGCTTCATAAGGTTTACCAAAACCAATCCTATCGTAATCGCCACTACAGTAGTACAAATATAAATAGCAATGGTTCGAAGTCCGATATTCCTAAATTTTGAAATATCCTTTAGGTCTGAAATTCCTTTTACAAGAGAGGCTAAAATTAAGGGGATGGCAATCAGTTTTAAAAGCTTGACGAAGATGGTGCCAATGGGTTGGATCCAATCGAGTACAAAGTCCTCTCCCCAATCGAGAAAGGTCATGGCGTAGCCAAATAGGAGGCCCAACACCATACCGATTAAGATTTGCCAATGCAATTCTAGCTTTTTCATAAAAATAAAGTTTGGTTTGGATGGTAAGATACCAAAAACAAGTTCAAGAGCAAGAATCAAGTTCAATGCACATATGAATAAGTAATCGCAACCCGATACTTACCGTAAATCTATAATTTAATAGTTCGGTTCAACAATGTAAAGTCGGCCAATACCAATGCGGTCATTGCTTCCACAATAGGTACGGCCCTAGGCACCACGCAAGGGTCGTGACGTCCTTTGCCTTGTGTTTTTACAATGTTTCCGTGTTTGTCGATGGTCTCATAAGGCTGAATAACGGTAGCCACAGGTTTAAAAGCAACATTAAAATAAATATCCATACCATTGCTAATTCCTCCCTGAATACCACCACTATAATTGGTTTTAGTTGTGGCATCTACGTTGAATTGATCGTTATGGATACTCCCTTTCATTTTCACGCCCTCGAAACCGCTCCCATATTCAAAACCCTTTACGGCGTTTATGGAAAGCATAGCCTTGCCTAATTCGGCATGTAGCTTATCGAAAACCGGCTCGCCTAGTCCCACAGGTACATTTTTAGCCACACAGCTAATAATCCCGCCGATAGTATCGCCTTCTTTGCGAATTTGTTTGATGTAGGTTTCCATTTTTGCGGCCGTTTCAAGATCTGGACAGCGAACTGCATTCGACTCGGTAAGTGATAGGTCCAATTCGCTGTAGTCTTTTTCTAAACGCAGATTACCTACTTGGCTAACAAAGGCGTTGATTTTTATGGAAGAAAGGAACTGTTTGGCAATAGCACCTGCCACTACCCTACTTGCCGTTTCCCTGGCAGAACTACGGCCGCCGCCCCGATAATCGCGAAAACCATATTTTTGGTCATACACATAATCGGCATGTGAAGGTCGGTACGAATCCTTTATATGGGAATAATCATGTGATTTTTGGTTGGTATTTCGAATGGCGAAGCCAATGGGAGTTCCGGTGGTCTTTCCTTCAAAAATTCCCGATAAAAATTCAACGGTATCGGGTTCTTTTCTTTGGGTCACGATATCGGACTGCCCGGGTTTTCTGCGGTCTAATTCGTTTTGAATGGCTTCAATGTCCAATATTATTCCAGATGGACATCCATCCAATACCCCGCCAATGGCCACGCCATGTGATTCGCCAAAAGTGGTTAGTTTAAAAAGGGTGCCAAATGTATTTCCTGCCATTTATCTTGGGTTGGTTGATGACTTCAAAGGTAAATTTTATAAAAGAGAAAGAAAAATCAATCTAATAGTGCGTTTATTAGAATCGTTATCGGATGCAAGGCTTTTCTTTTGGTCCCGTCAAGAATTTGATGTCGACAACTAGTGCCATTGGCTGAAATAACCACGTCTTCAGTGGCTTTACGAATAGCCGGGAACAGTTTTAGTTCGCCAACTTGCATGCTCACCTCATAATGCTCTTTTTCGTACCCGAACGAACCTGCCATGCCGCAACAGCCCGAATTAATAATCGTAACCGTATAATTTTCAGGAATGTTGAGCATATCGAAGGTCACCTTCTGGTTGCTCAGTGACTTTTGATGACAGTGTCCGTGTATTTTAATGTTCTTGGACTCTTTTGTAAATGCTTCCTTGGTGATTTTTCCTTTCTGTATTTCGTTCGATAGAAACTCTTCGATTAAAAAAGAATTATTGGCTATGGCATTTGTTGTTGCCACCTCGTCAGAAAATCTTTTATATTCATCGCGAAAGGTAAGAATGGCCGATGGCTCTATGCCGATTACCGGCATCTTCAGGTCGGCAAATTTTTTAAGGACTTCGATATTTTTGAGCGCCAGAACTTTCGCTTGCTTTAAAAACCCTTTTGAGATGTAAGTGCGGCCACTTTCTGCATAGAACAATTCAACCTCGTAGCCTAGTTTTGACAATACTTCGATCGCATCTTGCCCGAGTTCAATGTCAAGGTAGTTTGTAAATTCATCGATATATAAAACAACTTTTTCTTTTTTGCTAGAATGTTTAATTTTAAATAGTTGTAAATGCTTATCGAAATCAAAGCTATAAACTTTAGGAAGTGTTCTTTGTTTTGCGACCCCTGAGCTACTTTTTAACAAACCTCCAATAAGTTTTGAGGAATACAAGGCGTTCGTTAGTCCCGGTACTTTACTGCCAAGTCGGTTGATTTTGGTGTTGTACGCAAAAAGCTTTGCCCGTAAAGGATAGCCATTGGTTTCTTGATATTGGTACAAAAACTCCGCCTTTAAAGTCGCGATATCCACATTGCTCGGGCATTCACTGGCACAGGCCTTGCAGCTAAGACAGAGGTCAAAAACCTCTTTCAGCTCTTTTCTATCGAATTTGTTCGGTTGCTCGGTAATCGTTAAGAACTCACGTAAGGCATTTGCCCTACCCCTTGTGGTGTCCTTTTCGTTTTTAGTGGCATGATAGCTTGGGCACATGGCCCCTGACATATGATGCGTTTTTCTACAATCGCCACTACCGTTGCATTTTTCTGTCGCCTTTAAGATGCCTTCACTATCCGAAAAATCGAATAGGGTATCTATTTTGGGTTCTTCACGATCAATAATGTACCGTAAGGATTGATCCATGGGGAACGGATCTACAATTTTTCCGGGATTAAATATATTGTTGGGGTCAAAATAGGATTTGATCCGCTTCAACAGTTCGTAGTTTTCTTCCCCGATCATTAGCGGGATAAACTCGGCCCGAACAATGCCATCGCCATGTTCACCGCTGAACGAACCGTTGTATTTTTTGGTCAACTTGGCCACATCGGTGGTAATGGAACGAAATAGCGCGACATCTTCCGATTTCTTGAGGTTCAAAATAGGCCGTAGGTGAAGCTCGCCAGCACCGGCATGCGCGTAATAGACCGCGTTTTGCCCATACTCCTTCATGATTTGGGTAAACTCCCCTATAAACCCTTTTAAATCGTCCAATGCCACGGCAGTATCTTCAATACAGGCTACCGCTTTTAGGTCGCCGACAATATTGCCCAAAAGGCCTAATCCGGCTTTACGCAATTCCAAGGC
>JBATIN010000564.1:0-1946 GCA_049667765.1 Flavobacteriaceae bacterium | reverse complement strand
CCATCAACCCAGCTTATGCGGGTAGTAGACAAACCTTGAATATCACGGCCCTACACAGAAATCAATGGGCAGGTATCGATGGTAACCCTACCACTAGCACCTTGTCAGTTCATACCCCGATCGAATTTAGTAATGTAGGGGTCGGCCTCTCTTATATCAATGATAAACTGGGGTTCGAAAAAACCAACTATATCTATGCCGATGTATCGTCTACCGTGCCATTGAACTACGAAGTGAACATGGCCTTCGGCCTTAAAGGCGGGGTTACAAATTACAAATTGAGTACTCCGGATATCAATGATCCATTCTTTTCAGGTGGATTTACCGAATGGTCGCCCAACTTTGGGGCAGGTATTTATATTAGTTCCAACAAGTGGTATATCGGGGCTTCCTCTCCAAGAATTTTAAATACCGATTTGAACAAAGGTGAGTTTGTCGCTCTAGAGCGCAATAGTTATTATGCGATCGGGGGTTATGTTTTCGATCTCGGCGAAACCACCAAATTTAAACCGACAGCGATCATGAAGTACACCAATGGGGCGCCAGCCACATACGATGTTACGGCAAACTTTCTGTTCTTTGAAAAATTCTGGATCGGTGCTTCCTATCGCTTTAATGATGCCGACAATTTTGGAGTAGTTATGGATTACGCCATTTCCGACTCCTTTAGAATCGGGTATGCTTACGACCAACCGACAGCTACGTTTAGGCCTTACTCAGGGGGTACCCATGAGGTCATCCTTATTTATGAGCTGTTCAAAAGGAGTTTAGGCGGTATTAAATCCCCGAGGTACTTCTAAAGCCTTTTTTAGACATTTTATCTCATAATATACAAAGCTAGTTAGGGCTCAAGAAGCGATTTCATAGTAAATTTTGACTTTTTTAATATTGGTATTGAAAAGCCATTATCTTTGGGTAAAACCAAGAACATGAAAAAGTACGCCACGCTTCTACTACTTTTATCCATTCTTTTTATAGGATGTAAGGCGGATAAAAAAACCGAACCCACAACACCAACAGAGCCCGAAAAAGAACATTCCCTTCTCGAAAAAATTGCCTATGCCAATGGCTATGAACACTGGAAGCAGGTGGATGTCTTAAAGTTCACCTTCAATGTAGATCGTGATACTTCGCATTTTGAACGCACCTGGATCTGGAAACCCAAAACGAACGAGGTCACCGCCATCTCAAAAACCGACACCCTACACTATAACAGAAAGCAAATGGATAGCATCGTGCAAAAAACCGATGGTGGCTTTATCAACGATAAATACTGGTTGTTGGCCCCGATCAATATTTTATGGGATGAAAAAAACATCAGCCAAGAACATTCAACGGCCATAGAAGCCCCGATCAGCAAAAAACAACTACAGAAATTGACTGTGGTCTACGGTACTGAAGGAGGCTATACCCCTGGCGATGCCTACGATTTCTATTTTGGTGATGACTTTATCGTGCAAGAATGGGTATTTAGAAAAGCGAATCAAACAGAGGCTTCCATGACCACTACTTGGGAAGACTACACCGAAAAAGGGGGACTAAAACTCGCCCAAATGCATAAAATGTCCGAGGGAAATTTTAAACTCTATTTTACCGATATAGAAGTGCAGTAAATTGGTATGCTATTTGTAAGGTTCAAAGAAACAGATTCCCCATTATGAAGCTTCATTTAGCAGAGCTCTTTTGCTTTTCCAGTTTAATTTGTTTCGCACAACACAGGCATCAAGGTATTGTTGTAGATGCCGATGGCAAAGAACCTTTGGAATTTGTTGGTATCTATAACGACCAAGCACACACCATGACCAATAGTGATGGACAGTTTTTGTTTTCCACAACTTTAGATTCTGTTACGTACTATCGTGTGGGTTACGAAAAGTTCAAAACCACTATCGACCAGTTGGGAGACACCGTATATCTACAAAAAAGCATACTAGAACTTGATGAAG
>JBATIN010000563.1:0-6964 GCA_049667765.1 Flavobacteriaceae bacterium | reverse complement strand
GCTCTGGGTACGTGGTAATTTCTTTATACCCGATGCAAGAAAGTATTGGGTAAAACCATCGGTGAAATTCTTATCCCAATTATTGGCGAAAGAATCTTTTGATGCGATAATCACCACCGGTCCACCGCATAGTGTCCATTTAATCGGATTGAAGCTTAAAGAGTTACATTCAATTAAATGGATTGCCGATTTTCGAGATCCATGGACTACGATTGGATATCATAAAAAATTAAAACTGACCGCAATAGCTGAAAACCGCCACAAACAGCTCGAGAAAGAGGTACTTAATAAGGCCGACCATATTATTACCACGAGTACGACCACAAAACAAGAATTCGAAAAAATCAGTAAAAAACCTGTTTCGGTGATTACCAATGGCTATGATTATGAACCTTCATCAGTTTTCGAGTTGGACGATAAATTTTCTATTGCTCATATCGGGTCTTTACTTACGGGAAGAAACCCGATGAACTTCTGGAAGGTTTTGGCTGAACTAGTTGTAGAAAATGAAGCGTTTCGGAAGAGTTTGAGACTTGATTTTTTTGGAGTAGTGAGTCAAGATGTACTTGATACCATCCGTTCTTGCCAAATGACCCCTTATGTACAGCTACATGGTTACGTTACACATCAACAAGCTTTAGTACGACAACAAAGTTCGCAAGTTTTACTTTTGGTGGAAATAGATTCGGAGGAGACTCAAGGCATAATTCCCGGAAAACTTTTTGAATACATGGCGTCGCAACGGCCTATTTTGGCCATAGGGCCCAAGAAATGGGAAGCCGGAGTTATTATAGAAAACACAAACACTGGACATGTATTTAATTACGATGAAACATCCGAATTAAAAAAAGTACTTTTGGAATGGTTCAATGCCTATGAAAGTAGTAATCTGCAACGTAAAACGAATGGGGTAGTGGCCTATAGTCGTAAAGCGCTAACTAAACAACTCACCAAATTGTTCTAATGGGAATCGTTTTAAAACAATCGTTGAACAATACCCTAATAACCTACATTGGCTTTGCCATTGGTGCCCTGAATACCTTGTTTTTGTACACCCACTTTATGGACCCGAAGTATTATGGACTCATACAAGTGGTGCTTTCGGCAGCTACTGTTTTGAGTCCGATTTTGGCTTTTGGGGTCCCCAATGCCTTGATCAAGTACTACAGTGGCTTTGAAAAAGAGAACGAGCAAAACGCTTTTCTTTCCTTAATGCTGTTTCTTCCGTTTATATTGATTATTCCCCTTGGAGTACTCAGCAATGTTGCAAATGATGCCATTGGAAATCTTCTCGCAAGAAAAAACACCATAGTTAAAGATTATGTATGGCATATTTTTATCATAGGTATGGCCATAGCCTACTTTGAGGTGTTTTATGCCTGGGCACGTATTCGCATGAAATCGGTTTTCGGTAATTTCATGAAAGAAGTATTTTGTCGGGCAGGCCAGACCATCCTATTGATTTTGTTGGTTTTTGAGGTCATTACAGCGGATCAGTTCATTTTGGCATTAGTAGGGTTTTATGTTTTGCGAATGGTCATTATGAAGTTATATGCCTTTAATCTGCGTAGGCCAAAATTAAATTTCACATTACCAGAAAACACGCGTGATATTTTAAGATATAGTGCCTTGATTATTATAGGAGGGTCAACAGCAGTAGTTTTACTTGAAGTCGATAAGGTAATGATCAATAACTTTATAAAAATAGAAAATGTGGCCTATTATAGTGTTGCCGGTTTTATTGCAACGGTAATTGCGGTTCCGTCACGTTCTATGCATCAAATTACCTACCCGCTCACGGCGGAACATTTGAATAATAAAGATAAATCCGCGTTAAAGTCCCTTTATCAAAAAAGTTCGTTGACACTTTTTATCGTTTCGGGATTGTTGTTCGTTTTGATACTGCTGAACCTTAACGATTTGTACGAAATGCTTCCAGCTGATTATCGCGGTGGTTTTATGATCGTTTTTTGGATAGGCCTTGCAAGAGTCTATGATGCCCTCTTAGGAAATAACAATGCCATACTGTACAACTCGGAATACTATAAGGCTGTTTTGTTCATGGGGGTTTGCTTGGCGTTTTTGGCCATATTCTTTAATCTATGGTTGATTCCTAAATACGGGTTAGATGGCGCAGCGATTGCCAGTTTCTCGGCTTTTTTTATCTACAATACGATAAAATTGTTTTATGTGCGGAAGAAGTTTGGTATTCAACCGTTTACCAAAGAGACCTTAAAAGTAGTCTTGTTATTACTTGTTATCTGCGCAGTTTTCTTTATTGTTACGCTCCCTTTTCATCCTTTAATAAATATTCTTTTAAAAAGTGTATTGATTACTACGGTATTTGTTGGCGTGTTATATCGGTTTAGAATATCGGATGATGTTTATGGGGTATTGCAGAAATTTTTGGGAAATAACGAATAACTGCTTGATACTGGTTACGAACATGTTCTCGCTCAATGGAAGGTTTAATTATAAAAGCGTGAACGTTACTTGAAAAAAAGCCCCGTAACGAATTTCTCGTTACGGGGCTAAACAACTAACCAACCTAAAAACTATCTTTATTGTCTTATTCTACTTCGTGTAGAGGCCGACCTCGTATTGTTACCAGTGCTTCTAGAAGTTGAACTTCTTGAAACGGTACTTCTGCTACTTCTTGGTGCCGTACTTCGCGATACCGAAGTCGTTGCTCTTGAGGGAGCCTTGCTAACACTGCTTCTTGAAGATGAACTTCTTGAAACCGTACTTCGACTTGGTGCTTTGCTAACTGAACTACGAGTACTGGTTGCAGCCCTGTTATTGGTTCTGCTAGTGTTAGTTCGGTTAGTTGGCGTTTGTGCCACCGTTCTTTTGCTAACCGTATTCGCTTTAGATGAACGCACTGCACTTGATCTTTGGCTTACCTTATTATCAATGGTGTTTGAGCGTCCGTCAACCTTGGTCACATTTCTGCTTTCCATTCTTTTTGAGCGGTCTACTGCTGTTCTTCCAGATGAATTGGCGTTCGATCTAGTACCTGTGTTTCTTGTAACAGCACTATTGTTTCTAGCCACTTCGCTCTTTCTAGCAGGGGTTTGACTTCTGGCAACGCTTCGGTTACTTCGTGCTATATCTGTTCTGTTTACCCGGTTATTTTCTCTAATGGCAACTCGCTTGTCATTTCTATAGATCGTAGCTCTTTCTCGACGTACCTTGTTATATCGGTATTCTTTTCCAATAGTGGCATAGGCCCTTCTTTGGTTATGACGGTAAGGACTATAGTAGGTATATCTGAAAGGAGTATAATATCTTCTGTAAGGTGTGTTGAACACTAAAGAGAAGCCGATTAAAGGTCTTGCAAACCACCTGTGAAATGGTCGGTATACATAATTTCTGTTATATACGTTAATATATCCGGTGTGATAGTCGTAGTACCCATTATTGTTATAGTAGACATACATGCCACCCATTCTGAATACCCTGCCATTGCGATAGGCAACATCAACATCACCAATTTGGGTCACCCGACCATAATAGTCATAATATATCGGAGTGTTTTCTACCTGAATAACTGCACCATAATCATCGTATTGGGCATATGGGCTATAATCATAGCCTGAATTGAAGGTTATCTTGTTGTTGTGTCCGTTTACATAATTATCGATGTAAAAATCGAACTCACCATCGGGGTATACTGAAAACGTAATGCCATTTTCAACAAAGATGAACGAGTTGTTGTATCTATAAGCATTGCGTGGTGCAACCTTATCTTCGTTTGTACTGTTGGCCATAACACCTGAGGTGCTAAAAATGAGAGCCGCAAAAAGGAGTACTAAATTTCTCATGATATAAGGTTTTAAAATTCTGAATGCAACTATTTACATTCGATAGGTATATACCAAACAGCGTGCCAAAAAAACAAATTATTTATAAAGTATTATAAATCAGATTGTTATAAAGTAAATAAAAAAACTAATCTGAATATGGAATACAGAGGGTAGTAACATGTTGCTTGCAAAAAAGAATAAAAGGGATGTGAGATGCTTAAATTAATTTAGTTTCTCGGTCAAATATTTTGCGGTATGTGAGTTTTTATTTTGAACTAGCTCTTCAGGCGTGCCTTCGGCCAAAAGGTTTCCGCCGTTTTCTCCTCCTTCAAGGCCTAGGTCGATAATATAATCGGCACATTTGATCAAATCAATGTTGTGCTCGATAACTACGATAGAATGTCCCCGTGCGATTAAGGCATCGAACGATTTAAGCAATTTTTTGATATCGTGAAAATGCAGGCCCGTTGTGGGTTCGTCGAAAATGAAGAGGGCTTTGTCTTTGGTATTGCCCTTAACCAGAAAGGATGCTAGCTTTATACGTTGGGCTTCACCACCGGAGAGGGTAGAGGAGGACTGGCCCAGGGTTACGTACCCTAGTCCAACATCTTGTAATGGTTTAAGTTTAGTTACTATCTTGGTCTCTTTGTGCTTTTCAAAAAAAGCAACGGCATCATCGAGGGTCATATTCAAGAGGTCGTCGATAGAGGCGTCTTCGAATTTCACTTCCAGAACTTCCTTTTTAAAACGTTTTCCTCCGCAGGTATCACATTCCAGGTGCACATCGGCCATGAACTGCATTTCTACCGTAATTTCACCTTCCCCTTTACATTTTTCACCACGACCACCATCAACATTGAATGAAAAATGCTTGGCCTGATACCCCCTGATCTTACTTAATTTTTGAGATGCGTAAAGATTTCGGATATCATCATACGCTTTTATATAGGTAACCGGATTCGATCTTGAAGAGCGCCCAATAGGGTTTTGGTCTACGAACTCAACATGTTTTAGGTGTTGGTATTTGCCTTCGAACGAGGTGTATTGTCCGGCTTTTTCACCATATCCACCAATCTCTTTTAAAATTATGGGATAAAGTAATTTCTTCACCAAGGTGCTTTTGCCACTCCCGGAAACCCCGGTTATAATGGTTAGCATATTCAGTGGGAAGGTTACGTTTATATTTTTAAGGTTGTTTTCACGTGCTCCTTTTATAGTGATATAATTTTTGGAAGTACGCCTTTCTTTTGGCACCGCTATTTCCAGGGATCCATTTAAATAGCTCGCTGTCAAAGAAGTAGATTTTAAAACTTCGGCCAAAGTGCCATGGGCTACGACTTCACCACCATGGGTGCCGGCTTCGGGGCCGATATCGATTACTTCATCGGCGGCTTTCATAATATCTTCATCGTGTTCAACGACGATAACGGTATTGCCAAGATCTCGAAGTGATTTTAACACTTCGATCAAATTTTCAGTGTCTTTTGGATGGAGGCCAATACTGGGTTCGTCTAAAATATACATGGAGCCTACCAAACTACTACCTAACGAGGTCGCCAAATTGATGCGCTGGCTTTCACCGCCAGAAAGCGAATTCGATTTTCGGTTCAAGGTCAGATAGCTTAGGCCAACTTTATTAAGAAAGCCGAGTCTCGTCTTGATTTCCTTTAAAAGCCGATCGGCGATCTGTGCATCGTTCGGTCCCAATTCTAGATGCTCGAAGAATTCGATTAATTTTTTTATCGGGAGTTCTACCATATTGGAAATAGAACTTCCACCCACCTTCACATAATCGGTTTCTTTACGTAGTCTTTTGCCTTTACAGCTGTTGCATTTGGTTTTTCCGCGATAGCGTGAAAGCATCACGCGATTCTGAATCTTATAGCTTTTGTCTTCCAGCATAGCAAAGAAGTCATTAAGACCTGTAAAATGTGAATTGCCGTCCCAGACCAATTGTTTTTGTTCCTCTGTAAGCTCGAACCAAGATTTATGAATGGGAAAATCGAACTTGTATGCTGAATTAACCAGTTCGTCGCGATAAGCTCCCATACTTTCGCCCCGCCACGGAAAAATTGCGTTTTCATAGACCGATAGTGCCGTGTTCGGAATCACAAGATCTTCATCGATACCGATAACGTCTCCATAACCTTCACATTTAGGGCAGGCCCCGTAAGGATTATTGAAACTGAACAAGTGAACATTTGGCTCAAGAAATGACATACCGTCTAGCTCAAACTTGTTGCTAAAAACGCTAAGCTGATTCGTGGCCAATTCTTCAATTGCACATTCGCCCTTACCTTCAAAAAATGCCGAATCAATGGCATTGGCCAATCTGTTATAGAAATCTTCGTCATTTTGGGTAATTATCCTATCGATGACCAGATCGAATTTTTTATCGATATCCTGTGGGGCATCTTCGATCCGTAATACCTCACCCTGGTACTTAATACGTGCATAGCCTTGTTTTGAAAGTAACTGTAACGATTTTATGGCATCACGGTCTTCCTTTATTACAATTGGGGCCAATAAAAGTAGTTTTGTGCCGTCGGTAAAAGATTTTACATGCTTAACCACATCGGTCACAGTGTCTTTTTTAACCTCTTTTCCACTAATTGGCGAAATGGTCTTCCCGATACGGGCGAATAACAGCTTTAAATAATCATAAATTTCTGTGGTCGTACCAACTGTAGAGCGTGGGTTGGTCGAATTTACTTTTTGTTCTATGGCAATTGCAGGTGCTATTCCTTTTATATAGTCCACCTTAGGTTTGTCCAATTTACCCAAGAACTGTCGTGCATATGAAGAAAGACTTTCAACATAACGACGCTGGCCTTCGGCGTATAAGGTGTCGAAAGCCAAACTTGATTTTCCAGATCCCGATAGGCCTGTAATGACAACAAGTTTATTTCGTGGTATTACAACATCAATATTTTTCAGATTGTGCAATCTGGCTCCCTTAATTATGATATTCTGTTTAGGACTTACTTCAAGTAGTGTGGACATGTTCAAATTTAGAACAGCAAAGATACAATATGGCCGTTTCAATACCCAAAATAGTAACTGTGGCCACTAAAAGTATAAGTGTTGCAACATTATTTTGCCCATTAAATTTAATTTTTTCTATCTTTGACCAACTTTAAACGTCAATACGCCTATAC
>JBATIN010000562.1:0-3287 GCA_049667765.1 Flavobacteriaceae bacterium | reverse complement strand
TCATGTGAAAAAGGTAGCATAAAGTTTTCAGTAAACGCATAGGTCATACTAAAGGTGATATCGTTCTGATGATGCCTTCTGTAAATGGGTTCTTTTTTAAAATATTCTAGAGTATCGTGCATCCAGCCCATCATCCATTTCATTCCAAAGCCAAGCCCTCCCAAATTCACTGGTCTAGAAACCCCTGAAAATGCGGTCGATTCTTCGGCAATCGTCTGTACCCCATCAAAAGTGCCGTATACGGCCTCATTAAGTTCGCGTATAAGCGAAATGGCCTCAAGATTTTCATTGTTGCCATACATATTAGGCTCCCATTCACCTTCTTCCCTAGAATAATCGAGATACAGCATGGATGCCACCGCATCTACCCGTAAGCCATCTACATGAAATTGTTCCAACCAAAAAAACGCGTTACTTATTAAAAAGGCACGCACCTCGTTACGGCCATAATTAAAGATCAAACTTTTCCAATCGGGGTGATAGCCTCTTCTACGATCCGGATGTTCATATAGGTTAGACCCGTCGAAATTTCCCAGTCCGTGTGCATCTTCAGGAAAATGGGAGGGCACCCAATCTAAAATAACGCCAATATCATTTTGATGAAATTTGTCGACGAGAACTTTAAAATCTTCAGGTTTTCCAAAGCGCGAAGTCGGGGCAAAATAGCCCGTTAGCTGGTACCCCCAAGAAGGGTCGTAAGGATACTCCATAATCGGCATAAACTCTACATGGGTATACCCCATCTCCTTTACATAGTTTACAAGATCATCGGCGAAGTCTAAATACGACATAAAGGAGTTGTCGGCTTTTCGTTTCCAAGACCCTAAATGCACCTCATACACCGAATAGGGACGATCCAGCCCGTTTTTGTCCTTTCGGTAACCCATCCAATCTTTATCTTTCCACTTATAGTCGGCCTGCCATACCAAAGAAGCTGTATTTGGTGGATGCTCGCAATAGCGTGCAAAAGGGTCTGCCTTTTCTGTAATCACGCCATTATTATTCGAGTGAATTTTATACTTGTATAGCGTTCCTTGGTCGAGGCCGGGAATAAAACCTTCCCAAATACCACTTGAATCCCAGCGTACATTAAGCTTATGATCACCTTCTAACCAATAATTGAAATCGCCAACTACCGAAACCGATTTAGCGGTCGGAGCCCAAACGGCAAAATAAACTCCTTTTTCCCCATTGACTTCCACAATGTGCGAGCCCAGTTTTTCGTACAAACGGTAATGTTTGCCCGATTTGAATAAATCAATATCAAACTCGGTGAATAAGCTATGTACTTTTACTTTACTCATGTTTTTATTTTGTTTCGTTAATTATGCCAAGAATGCCTTCTAGCGGTATTACGGCCCAGCTTGGGCGCGAATTCATCTCATAACCCAATTCATAGACCGCTTTCTCCAACATGGTATATCTCAGAATGAAAATCCGTTCTTGATGATAGCCTATATTCAGGTTGTTCTTCTGAATTAAGGTGACATAAGTTTCCAAAAATACGCCAATAAAAAATCGATATAAGGTTTCTCCGGCCTTAAAGAGATCTTCCTTAGAATAAGGATATTTGTCACCATTGTTGAAAATCGTAGCGTAAATGGCATAATGAAAGGAACGGAATATGCCGGCCACATCTTTTAATGGCGGGTGTTTTACTTTTCTGTCGCGAATGGTACTTTCGGGTTCCCCCTCGAAATCAAGCAAATAAAAATCGTCTTGGTTCACCAATATCTGGCCCAAATGGTAATCGCCATGAACCCTTATTCGTTCGCCCTTTAGCTTGGTCCAGTCAAAACTGACAAAACGACGACGTATCTCGTTCTTGCGTTCTAAAAACTCTTTTACCAGATCGGCTGCCCTACCTTCAAGCTTATGTAGATTGTTCTCTACACTGTTCAATCGGTTCTGAAACTGATAAAGCAACCTATTTTTGAGCCATACCTCGTAATCACTATTAAAATGTGCCGGGGTAAAAGCGGTATCTTCAAACTCAGAGCCCAGTGCAATATGCATTTCGGCCGTGCGCCGCGCCATCGTCTGTAGCCTTAGAAAAATGCTTAGTCCGGCCCAATCGATAATTTCGGGAGGCACATCTTTTATCTGTAACCTTTGGAACATTTCGGTTCGCGGCAGTTTTGAAACATTTATTTTCTTGTAATCAAGATTGGCGAACACTTTATGAACTTCTTTGAGCATAAAATCCCACGCGTCGCCTTGATTCGGTACTAGCTCTTGCAGCAATGCGATTGTGATATTATCTTCATCTTTATCAATAAAACTGATGCTGCCCCAGTAAGCAGGCGTATTTTTAAAGCCTTTCTTTTCGGAAAGAAACTGGCTCATCTCAAAATCGGGATTTTTATCGGCATAAATACGCCTGAAAAATTTTATCACCGAATGATCATTGATAATAATGGATGTATTGCTCTGCTCCAATCCCATAAATCGCGAAGATTTATATTCTGTTTCATGGAACAATGCACTCTTGTGATACCGCACCGAAGTTTTATCGTTCGGTACCGAGGTCATGATGCGTTCAAATACTAACTTTCTAAAGGGTTCAAGGTTTATAGCATCAATAATAAATCCGGCCTGACCCGCCATGGTCAGGGGCAAAATACGGTCTTCTTTGGCAAAGCTCTCGTCTGAAACGAAAGCAATGGGCAAAAAGTAATGTTGATAAAAGGCTTCTTCAAAATTTATTTCCAACAGCAACCCATAATACACTTCTTCATGTTGTTGAATGCGAAAATACTCGTGAAGTTCTATGTACTTCAGCTTGCTCGCTTTGCCCCCGTACCAGCGTTGTCTTACGATATACTCTTCAAGAATATCGGATAAAAACGCTTTTACAAAAGGTTCATGGTCGAGCAAATTTTCCCAAGGCACATCAAAAATGTACGGAGGTTGTAATACCACTTCGGGCTTCGTTTTTGCCATGGTTATTTTTTAATATGAAATACATGAAAAGGCAAAGCGGGGTGAATTTCTACAAAATTCCACTCCTCTCGCCAAATGTAGCTATTATTCGTTATTAGATCGTGCATTTCTAAAGGTTGGCCGTGCTGCACGCCCATTTCGTGTAATGGAAGCTGCACAGTGCCCCTTTGGGCATAATGATTATCGAGATTGATAACGGTAAGGGTCTCATCGCTGCGGTCATCGTTCCATTTGTAAAATGCGATCAACCTATCGTTTTCGATGGTACAGAAACGAATATTGTTCGTCTGTTGAAACGAAGCATGTGCTTTGCGGGCCGCGTTGAGCTTTGAAATCACGTATAC
>JBATIN010000561.1:0-3375 GCA_049667765.1 Flavobacteriaceae bacterium | reverse complement strand
ACATCAACCTAAAAACTGAAAATGAATTCTTCGATCAATTGATCCAACTACCAACTAATACTATAAATTAGTGATATTAAGCTCCATTGACGGTCCTAATTCGTAAACAGCTCCCAAAAGCTCATTTCTAATCTTATTTACTTTTTCCTTTTTCCCATTTGCCTTATAAATCTCGGCAGCATAATAGAGAATACCTGGCTCAAATGTCTTTCCTTCGATATGCTCTTCGACTAGTTCAAGTGCTTTTTCTTTATTTCCCTTTTTGAAATAGCTGTATGCCAACAAGCTATACGATTCAGGCGTGGGGCGATGGTCTACTTCTTTTTCCGAAATTTCAAGGGCCTTATCATATTGCGCTGTACGATTTAAAAAGATCGATACGTTATAGGCGTTATACATATCACCATATGCCGGATTTTTGACTTCCTTAAAATAATTGTCCAAATACGTAAGACTTTCATAATCATCGCCCATAAATTCTGCAATTTCAGATTTCAATAAATAATAATCGGGAGCTTTATAGTTATTGGTAATTGCATTGAGGATTCTTAGTGCTTCCTCGGGTTTTTTTTCATGGGAAAACACGATCCATGCGATGCCTTTCTTAGCGTATGCGTTATTGGGGTCAATCTCAAGCGATTTCAAAAAGAGCCGGTAGGAATCCTCTATGCGCCCCGCATGGCCATAATAATCGGCCAAATTGGTATATGCCCAGAGCATTAAATCTTTGTTCTTACTAGTTTCGACCTTCGTTTTGGCCATTTCCATAAATCTGATTGTGGTGTCTAGATCCCCTTTATGATCATTCCACTTAGCCAAACGGATCAAGTATCCGAATTCAGACATGTTCTTTATGCTGTCTAAATACCTTTCCGCGGCATTATAATTACCTAATTCCATATGTATATCAAAGAGTAATGCTTGTGAAGAAGGCCTACCGCTACCATATGCCAGGGCCGAGTCGGCCAATTTAAGCGCTTCCTTAAACCGATGTTGCGAAATATAGTTCCTCGCCAATGCACGAAAATATCCTGCTTTTCCTACAGCTGCGATATCCAAGGCTTTCTGAAGTGATTTTTCGGCCTTTTTTAAATATTCAATATCACCAGTTGCCTGAAAATACCGATTGTACTCACCCCCTACAATACCGAAACTCAGTAATTGCATGCTATCGGGTTTAATTTTAGAGTCCCATAATTCAAAATATTTAGAAGAGGTTTTAGGTTCTTCTACTATGAGATAGGCGTTATAATCACTTTTTTGTGTTACTGTTTTTTTGTCATTATCGGAACATTTGAAAAATAGGATAACAACAAGGTACAAGAAGAAGTATTTCATATAACATGCTTTTAAGTTGTTGGACGTTTATGTTTGAAAATAAGGGAGGACTATTACGATCCTCCCTTACGCTCCTTCTTCATAGACTTATTCAGGAGCTCCCAAATAAGGGAAGGTTGTTTGAATTGTTGCGGTTATACTTACCCCGTCTGAAGTCAATCGAGGTAGATCGGCCATACCGTCCATATTAGTGTCTTGACCGCTAAATCGATCGCCTTCCATTCCTCCAAAAAGAAGAATCAACGAAACGTCGATAACATCGTCATACGGATTTCTACCGGTCAATGCGACCTCGTCACCATCGGGGACCAAGATTCTACCGTCCATATCCGCATCCGTTCCCGGATTGAAATAGGTTGTTGGCAAATCGGGCGCCACTTCTAACACGTCGGCGGCCAAATACCCTGTGAGCGTCGCTGCATCTAAACCCAAAATATTGTTCTCATAATTCAGATCCGCCGGATCAATCCCCAAGAGCCCAGCATAAACATCATAGTACTGCTCTAGTCTTGCTTGGTAGCCCGCTTGAAAAGTAACGGCCATTTCAGAGGGTATACTTACATTTTGAGCGTCTTTAACACTAGGCTCACCCATAATATCGTACCCTAACACTGTATTGATACCAGGCCTACCCATATGATCTACTTGGGTATAAGAGCCCGTAAAATCAGGCTCCATACCTTCAATCATACAAGGCGTACAGGCTGTGCCCCCGCAATCGACACCGCTTTCATCGCCATTCATAATACCGTCGGTACAAGTTGCCATTGCCATGGGAGGTTTATCATTATTATCATCTTTATTACAGGCTGTCAACGCAACTAGTGCAAAAACTACCATGAACCCATTCGTATATCTATTTGCTTTCATCTTTGTTTCTTTTAAGTTTAATTCTATTGTTTCTTATTCGTGGTCACCCATGTTTTGTAGACGGGAAGCCCCAATGCGTTCATTCCTGTAGTCGGCCCTAACATACTATTGGGTATTTCAATGACAATGGACATCGTGTTGGAACCATCGAAAGTATCAACGGCTTCATCCGCTGTTTTGAACCCACCGGGAGCCAGTCCTCCTATAACCGCATTGAACTGAAAAAAATCGAAATAGAAGGGGTCTTGACGAGGACCTGCAAAAAGTGATACCCCTTCAGGAGTAACGGTAGTTATCGCAGATCCAGCCGAAATATCGACCGAACCTAGAGGGGAGTTCACCAATACCGAACCGTTAATACCTGTTGTAGAAGGGTCGGCAGGCCCAAAGAAGTACATTTTACCATTACGAGGTATGGCCTGTATTACCATATCCTCTACCAAGTCGTTGTTGGAATCAATATTTATTTCGACAAGAATATCCTCATCAAAAGTGCCATACGCAAGATCAGGCAAGACATTAGATTGAAGATCGACAACAAAAACCGTGTTGTCAGAATCCGGCATAGGTTCAAAAGCGTAAAAATCGGCAATATCTGCGGTCGTGCCCATAGTTGATGGGGCATCAATGTGATCCGCGGCGATCATGACGATTCCCACGACCATCAATATTGACCCTCCGAGTAAAAGTTTTGTTTTTTTCATTATTCAGTTATTTTTTAGATTAGAATCACCCCTACCTACGAGGTTTGAATCAAGTGGGTTTGGTTTCAAATGTTAAATAAATGTTAATGAAATGATGGTGCCCATTGCTTGCATTTTTTCGTTGAAGCAAAGTCCTATATTTTAACTTACTTTGCCAATCTAAATTTTAGTGGCATGAACCCATCAGGTGCTGGTTGGATCAACAAATTCGGTTCTCTTGTAAAGAACGAACTCGATGTTTTCACAGATTATCGGGATTTATACAACGGACTCAAAAAAACGGGGTTCGTATATGGTATCAATACCCAAGTACCGCGATTTATTGTGGCCGAACATCGCCTTTCCGAAGACGAAAAGGCAAAAATAAACCTTTTGGTCGCCCTCTATTTCACCTACCGCATTGAAACGGGCAATGCTGATTTCAACGCTTTTGCCGATAAGGTTTTAGCCTTCTATAATGAGG
>JBATIN010000560.1:0-7018 GCA_049667765.1 Flavobacteriaceae bacterium | reverse complement strand
GTCGGTAGACGTTTCCGCTTCATAGATCCGTAATTTTTGATCGTCCCTAGGCTTTTTCAGTTCATCGGGATGTTTTCCTAAAATTTTTGCGGCAGTGTCGACTCCAGAATGAGAGGCACCGGCAACGCCATGCGAAAGGATACTTGCCCCACAAAGATATAGGCCTTCGATCTCGCTTTTGGCCTTATAGGCAAAGGGTCCTATTTGTTTTAAGGTCTTTTCGGTACCGTAGACATTACCCAAGGTTGAATTGATATAGTATTCATTAGTGATCGGGGTACCCAATTCGACGTGCACCACATGTTGTTTTATACCAGGAATGGCCTTTTCCATTCCGTTCAACATTTTTTCCGTCAACTGGGCTTTAAATTGTACATAGGCTTCTGAGCGTATATCATTTTCATTTTTAAAGTTTTCAAAGGCACTATAATCAATAAAGGTAATAGCCTCAAAACAATGGTGTATGCCATCGTAACTCGTTGGGTCTTTGAGTGTGGTACAGCTAATGAACATGCCTTCGAAAGCTTCCCCTTTTAAAATATCGTTGTTTAAGGCAGCATCGTAATGCTCGTCGGCATCCATATCGGGCATCATCCATATATTTCCAGAATCGACACCCAATCGACGTACGTCCGTGGCAACGGTCAAGAACAGCATTAGTGAGGTACATGAATATTTAGTGCCTTCAAGTTTTTTTTGAAGTTTGGGACTCAAATTCTTTTTACCGATCAACTTGCGGTACGTAATATCCGGGTCAGCGTTGGATACGATAGTCTCGGCCATTATTTGGCTTCCGTCGTGCAACTCAACTCCAATTGCTTTTTTTTCATCGCCATCTTGCACTAAAATTTTTTGAACTTCTGTACTGGTGCGTAATTCGCCCCCGTATCTTTTTAGGGTATTGGTCATAGATTTGACCAGGGCACCACCGCCGCCCATGGGGTAATAGGCCCCTTGAAAATAATGGTTCATTAAAGCGCAATGCAACGGAAAAGCCGCCTTTCGCGGTTGCACCCCATGATCACCACATTGTATGTTGAGAATGTTTTTAAGCAAGGGGTCTTTTACATGCCATCCGATTACTTTTCTTAGGCTAAAAAGGGCATACCTTCCAAAATGACGCGTTCGGTACGGTAGGGTAAGTTTTTGCCAAAACCCCTTTATATAAGGTATTGAAAATAATTCTTCGCTAACTTTTTTGACCAGACGGAGGTACTTGTCGATCTGCTTTTTTTCTGCCGGGAAGCTTTCACCTAATCTATGGATCAGCTGTTCAAAGTTGGCCGGATAATCAAATCGAGCTTTGCCAATGTGCACATGTTCGTAGGCATCTGGATTCATTCGAAAGAAGACAAGGTCATTGGCAATTTCCAAACCCCTGTAAAGGTCGTTGGTTGCTTCACCGTCACCCAGTAGACCTACGTAGTGCACGCCAGGGGTAAACCTATGCCCGTTTAGATAGAAACTATGGCACCATCCGCCAGGTACGTCGTGCTGCTCAAGTACCAAAACACGTTGCCCTTCTCGCGCAAGGCAAATTGCCGTTGCCAAGCCACCGGCACCAGCCCCTATAACAATGGTGTCGTATTTTGTTGAAGTTTTATTTTTTTCCAAAGGTTCTTTCACTGCCCGAAGATAAAGAGAAAATAGCTTTTACTTTTTATAAGCAGTGGTAATAACCTCTATTTTTTTGAAAGAGCAATTTCAATCGCAGCCTCTACCATGGGTTCCATCACCTTGTATCCTTCAACGGTGGGGTGCACTTCGTCTTTCGCATAGTTTTTGGGAAGTCCGTTTCGGTCATCGGTCATGGCCGAAAAATAATCCAAGTACACATGGTCTTGGGCTTCGGCATAGGCCATGATCATTTTATTTAGTGCAGGAATTTTTTCATTTGGCTTTAAACCTGGTCGCCACGGATAATCATAGGCTGGTAGTACGGATGATAAGACGACTTTTATGTTATGCTGTGAGGCCAATTCGGCCATGGATTTCAAATTGTCCATGATTTGGTCCAAGGTCATTGGGCCGGTATTTCCCGCAATATCATTGGTGCCCGCTAAAATGACCACCACTTTGGGTTGAAGGTCGATGACATCTTGACGAAATCTTAAAAGCATTTGTGGCGTAGTCTGGCCGCTAATGCCTCTATTGATATAGGGTTTGCCCTTGAAAAATTCGGGTCGGTTATTGAGCCACCCAATAGTAATCGAATTGCCCATAAAAATAACACGATTTTCGTTAGCCGCAGGAGCAGTTACTTTTTCATTGTCTGTTTTAAAGTGATCCATGGCCGCCCAATCTTGAGCGTGTAGGTCCGAAGACATTCCGAATATAATAAATAGGGTTATGAATGTATAGTGTAGTTTTTTCATTGTAAAATTGTATTGTTTAGTTTTGAAAAGTATCAATTTGTTCGGTTTCTGCCAAGCTTAACGCCATGTCATTTTTTAAGCGTTCATAATTCGGCTTTTGTACTATAAGGTAGGCGATAAGGCAGATGCCTATTACAAAATAGAGTACAATGCCCGAGCCATGAAAAGCTATTAAGGCCAATATGGCGGCCCCTTCGATCAAAGCGAATTTTAGTATTGTGGCCGTCTTGTATTTTGCCAATTTAGTGTCAATGGCATCGGTTTTTGGAATAGCTTTTAGAGCTTGCTTAAAAACAAATTGACTGCCAAAATAGCCTATAAGGGCTACTACGGGAACGATATAAAGCAGGGTATCGTTTCCATCAATTTGGGTGACAAAGGTTTCCAATTGCCAATAGGCAATTATGGCAAAAACTACTAGCCCTACTACAAAAAAAAGGTGTACTATAGAAAGTGTACGTAAAAATTGACCTGATTTCATAGTTAAAGAAAATTACTCTGGTTGTGAATGCAGTAACTCCATGCCTGTTGAGGATCTTGGTTTGAAGCCGTTCCAGTTTTGGTCATTTGAGTTTTCAGGAATATCAAAATATTTGCCATAGGCTTTTTGTTTTAAATGAATTCCTAAAAAGGCCGTAACGAAATGTTGGTTTATATTGTTAATTTTTCGTTGGTCCCACGAAGGTTCGGCATAGCGATAGTACTCGTCTAGATGTAAGCCAGGTGCCAAAGCTTCTGCAGGTGGAGGGTTCGGGGCAACATTATGACGGGCGTTAATATAGGTCAACAAATAACGGTCCGAATGAATTGCCCCTGCGTAGATCGCCTTGATGCCTTTTTCATACCCAGAGATATCATCTTGGCTTCCAGCAACGAACAAGGTAGGTGTTTTTAGTCCCTTTAGGCCTTCGGCATCCCAGACGCCACGTTCCATCCCCCAAGGGGCAAAAGCGACTACCGCCTTTATTCTTGGGTCTTGCATTTTTTGGTACTCAGGGTTACTTGCTGCATGTACGTTTATGGCAGTGCTTCCTCCGGCCATTCCACCAAAAAATTGCGTAAGTCCGTCACTATAGCCAGCTCCGGCTACATTCAATACTCCGTATCCTCCCATTGAATAGCCAACAATAGCAATGTTAGTAGAGTCAATCATCCCCTTGAGATAGCTATCGCTTGTGGCCGCGCCCAATCGTGCTATTTCATTGAGCACAAAACGAATGTCTTTGGGTCGGTTGAGCAAGGTGCTGTAAAAGGCATTGGCATCGTTAAAAGTAGAATCGGTATGGTCAATAGCCACTACGACATAGCCTTTTGAAGCTAAATTTTCGGTCAAATAGGTCATGAGATAGCGTGAACCTACATAGCCGTGTGAAACGATTACTAGGGGAAAGGCACTAGTATGTGTTATTGGTTCAGCATTTCGCAAAGCCCTTCCTTTGAACGAAAAAGGAATAAGTGGGCGTAACGTGTCGCCCCTAGTACCCATAACATCTTCATAAGTAGTCATGGCTTCAGCACCCGTTGGGTACTCTGCCGGGTACCAAACCTCTACAGTAAGTGGACGGTCATACAAGGGGTCGTTGCCCTTTTGGGAGTTCAGAATATCGATTTGGTCTTTATGTACGAGTTCCATGGTTCGCACCCCAATGTTGAAATCGCCTCTCATGGCGAGTTCAGGGGCATCAGGCAATGGGTCACCATATAAGAAGGTCTGGGAAAATACGCTTGACGTGCTGAAAAATAGGATCGTTACGATAAAATAAAGGGTACATCGGCTTTTCATGGTGTTTTTTGGCGGTTTTTAAAATTAAGCAATGAAGGTGTTCTTCGTTGGTCTGGTTTACTTTACATTCAGCGGATTACTAAAACAATGAGGTATAGATAAAATAGAGTATCACGCAAGTTAAGAGTAAAGCAAAACAGCCCACAAAGAAGTCGCGGCGCAACTCTTTTTTATGCTGCGCCCTTATTTTCGATTTAACCGCTTTTAGTTCGGCCGCGCTAATGGCTTTAAATTCCAATTCGGTTTTTCCCGATGTTTCTCGTAGTACCTGCTTTAGGTCTTTGATCTTACGCTTTTTTAAAAGCGCCCGGTTCATCTTTAAACTCTTAATGGCATAGGCCATGCTCCCTTCTCCCCCCATATTTTTAGAAGTATTCCTTAGCAATAGGTAGAGAAATCGCTTGTTTTGTTACATTAAGACCTGTATTTAATTGAATTGTTACTCCTTGATTCTTAGTATTTTGCACTCTTTCCATTCGCTTCTGTACGCTTGATGAAATCACGGATGTCATCATTGGCTTTTTTAAGGTCTTCTCGGCGCAGGTACATCATATGGCCTGAGCGATAGCCTTTAAAATCGAAGCGATCTTTCATTCTACCGCTGGGATCAACTTGCCACATTAAATATTTAGCATTAAAGTATGTGGTGGCCCCATCATAATAGCCAGATTGTACCAATACATTTAAATAGGGGTTTTGGGCCATGGCTTGTCGTAGATCTTCCCGAGTATTCTCATCTGAATTGTCCCAAGGGTGAACCGGACCGAACATATTGTATTTAATGTCGGTCTTAAAATTCAATTCTTCCTGTAAATAATAATTTATGGCAGGGGTAAAGCTGTGCAACCAAGAGGTAAGTTCGGCACTATAATCAGGTCTTGTACCCGAAAGTTGCTTGTCAATACCCAAATAGCGAGAATCTAATCGGCCAATATTGTAGCCCCCTTTTTCTTTCAGTAGATTTTTCCAGAAATACTGGGTTGGTACATTGAGGTTTTGATCCAGGATTTCTTTTTGGGATAAGCCAGAGTAGTAGGCCATTTTTTCGGCAACGGCGTTTTTCTCGGCTGCATCGATGAAGCCACCTTTCGCCAAGGCAGGCACTAAGGTTTCTATGGTATAGGCCTCCGATTCGGGAAGAATTTCCAATAGATCTTTGTTTTGTAAGGCGGCGGGCAGGGCTTTATGATGCCAAGCGGCCGCGGTATAATAGGGCAGGTTAATAGCATCGGCAACAGGGCCTTCGTTTCTGATGATCTTATAATCGGCCGGAGAGACCAAGATGACCCCGTTTAAATACATCCACTGTTCGTTTTGCAAAGCAAGTGACAATCCCATTACACGTGGCCCCCCGTAGCTTTCCCCAATGATGTATTTGGGAGATCGCCATCGATTGTTTCGGGTTACAAAAGTGTTCAGCCATTCGGCCAAGTATTTGATATCGGCATTGATGCCGAAGAATTTTTTACGGTCCACTTCATCGCCGGTTTCCGGAATGGTACGTGAATAACCCGTATTCGCGGGATTTACATAAACGATATCGGTAACATCTAGAATTGAAAATGGATTTTCATTTACTCCATAAGGTTGCACAGGGTAACCTTCATCATCAATTTTAAGTACCCTCGGGCCTGTATAGGCGAGGTGCATCCATACCGACCCCGAACCCGGGCCACCGTTGAACGATATCAATAAAGGCCTTGAGGCCCCATCTTTTACATTGTTTCGCGAATAATAGGTATAATGCAGCGAGGCAATGGGTTTTCCCAATTCATCCCAGACCGGTTGGGTGCCTGTTTTGGCGGTATAATTGATCAAGGTACCGTTAATGGTAACATTGTGTTGGGTAGTAATGGTCGTGTCAATGGGCAATTTTCGTTCTTGTGCAGAAATGGAAAATAAAGTGGCAAAGAACAGGGCAATAGGCAGTAGTCTTGTTTTCATGTGGTTCTGGTTTTGAATGGGCTTAAAAATAACGATTTTGTTTTAAAAACGAGGGCTTTCTAAACAGAATAAACCGCGACTTAGAATTTCTCGAAAACCCCTAGTCCGAATAGGGCAAAATCATATTTTACAGGATCTTTTGGGTCTAATTTTCGAAGGTTTTGGTCAAGCTCGGCCAGGGCCTTGGCATCGTTTTGTTTCCGGGTCAATAGGCCTAATTTTCGGGCTACATTTCCGGAGTGCACATCAAGTGGACAGGATAATGATGAAGGGGTAAGGCTTTTCCAAATACCGAAATCGACCCCGGTGTTGGCCTCACGAACCATCCATCGTAAAAACATATTAATACGTTTGGCGGCAGAGCCTTTTAAAGGGTCGCTGACATGTTTGGTGGTACGTGTAGCATGTGGAAGTTCAAAAAAGGTTTGTTTAAACGCTGATATTGAAGGCTGTAGACTTTGCCATTTGGCGTTTTTTGAAAATACATTTTCTAATCCTCCATACTTTGAATAGATATGATTAAGGGCCTTAATAAAGTAGGTCAGGTCATCCCCATTAAAAGTTCGGTGTACAAAACCTTTGAGGGTTTTTAGGTCTTTCATGCTGTGATTCATCACAAAGTCATGCGGACTAGCATCTAATAGTAGCATAAGCCTATCGGCATTGGTGATAATGCTCTTGCGATTTCCCCAAGCGATGGTCGCCGTCAAAAATGCACAGATTTCTATATCTTCTTTTTTTGAGAAGCGATGCGGTATTTGAATTGGGTCGCTTTCTATAAACCGAACGTGGTTATACTGTAGGACTTTGGCATCTAAAAATTCTTTTAATTCTACCTGGGTCATGTTAACGGAATATCTAGTGCTTTTAAGATAAATGCGGGTCCGATCAGAATGTGGTTGTAGGCGGAATGTAA
>JBATIN010000559.1:0-3065 GCA_049667765.1 Flavobacteriaceae bacterium | reverse complement strand
AGGATAAAAAGCGCTGAAATCGGTAGCGAGTGACATTTGGTACATTAAAACAGCACCTATAATATGCAGTACCCCCAAGATGCGCTCTGCGTTAAAATAGCGATCTGCGATCAAGCCTACGATAAAGGGTGCGATGATGGCCCCCCAAGACTGGGTGGAAAAGGCCATGCCAGTTTCGGCGCCGGTAGCGTTTAAATTGTTGCCCAAAAAAGCGCCTAAGGTTACGAACCAGCCTCCCCATATAAAAAACTCGAGGAACATCATCACTGAAAGCTGTATCCGAACCGTATTATTCATAATTTTTACTTTTAGCGCTTATAGTAAACATAGTCAAAAGACAGTGGTTCTATTTTATGGTTTCTAAAATCCATAAGAATTTGACTTCGGTGATGCGTAGAATGATTGATAATATGAAACAAAATATCTTGCAAAGTATTGATGAACAAACGACCTTCGCTGTTTTCGTAATCGATACGCTTTTCAAAATCGTCGGCATTGGTCACGATCTCAAAAGAGCTTCGCTGATTTTCATAATGTATATCGCCCCAGGTCTTGATATCGTGTTGCTGCCAGACTTTATATTCGGCAGCTTTACCTAACGCTCTGGCATTCCAAATATGGTGAGCGTTAAGAATATGGCTAAATAGTTCGCTACTTTTCTTAGGAACGGTATCCAAAGCCACACTTTGTTCAATTAATTTCTTATTGCAATAAAAGTTATAATCGAATAACTGATTGAAAAAAATTTTCATGAATTTCTCTTCGATTTAGTTGACCTCTTTTGAAGCATTTACCAATAAATCCCTTGTTGCTATAATACCATCCTTTTCCCCAAGTTCATTGCCTTCATACTCCACCCCGATATAACCCGTGTAGCCTGAATCTTTTACCAATTGTAACATTTTTGAATAATCGATTTCCTTTTCATTGCCGTTCGAATCGAAATCGTGTGATTTGGCACTTACCGCTTTCGCATAGGGCATAAGTTCTTTAACCCCTTGGTAGATATCGTACATATCGGCGCAGCCAGAAGCCCAGTCTTTGGGGTCGTTTCTTCGTATGCAGAAATTTCCAAAATCGGGCAAAGTTCCGCAATTTTCCAAATTTACCGCGTTCATGACATCGGCCATTAAGGCACCGTTAGAGGAGAGACCTCCATGGTTCTCTACTAGTATATTTATGTTCTTGTCTTTTGCATAAGTGGACAATTTGGTAAGTGCATCTACTGAATTGGCCTTCCATTTTACTGGGTCTTCTTCACCATAAAGGTTCACCCGAATGGCGTGACAGCCCATTGCGGCAGCCATATCTACCCATTTATAATGGTTTTCAACGGTTTGTTGTCGTTCAGCAGGGTCTGAAACTGCCATTCCGCCTTCACCATCGATCATAATAAGTACGTTCTGCATACCGTATTTTTTTGCTTCTGCATTACATCGCTCTACAAAAGCGTCCATTGCCTCTTTTGAGTAGTTCGCCTCTTTAAGTTCTTTGGCATAAAACTGATTAACGTACTCCAAGCCAGAAAAGCCAAGATCTTTGGCATGTTTGGCAAAATCATAAGGATCCATTTCTTCAGCGAAAAGCATTTTGTGCATGGACCATTGCGCCAATGAAAGCTTAAAAAATGGTACTTCCTTTTCAACTACTGGCTCTTCGACAGGGGTATCGGCAACGCTGTCTTTTTTAATTTCCTTACAAGATGAGAACGTTATTAGTAGTATAAGCACAACTAATACATAAGACTGAGAAAACGTGTTGTTTCTTTTCATTTTAAAATCGTTTGTAATTTTTTGATTATTTAGATTAACTATATCGTTATTATGCGATGTCGCCTTGAAGTATAGCGATTAAATGTAGAAAATTAATTTTATATTTAATAAATTTAGAGACTAAACAATTTGATGAATGGCTAAATTTTATTACAACGAAGAGCAAAAATCGTACGATGCGATTGTAGTAGGCACAGGAATTAGTGGAGGCTGGGCCGCAAAAGAATTATGTGAAAAAGGATTAAAGACCTTGGTACTCGAGCGAGGCCGAATGGTAAAACACATCGACGACTATGAGACCGCCAACTTAGATCCATGGGATTTTCCCAACGCAGGAGAGCCAACCCAAGAAGATATCGCTAAGCAAGAGAAGCAAAACCGCACTGGGTATACAACCAATGCGGCAAGTAAAATGTGGTTCGTAAACGATTTGGAACATCCTTATAATGAAATCAGACGATTTGATTGGATGCGAGGTTACCACGTGGGTGGGCGCTCATTACAATGGGGCCGCCAGAGCTATCGTTGGAGCGATCTTGATTTCGGTGCCAATAAAAATGACGGCGTCGGGGTCGATTGGCCCGTTCGTTATAAAGATATTGCCCCTTGGTATGCCAAGGTTGAAGATTATATTGGAGTTAGTGGCGAAGCCCTTAATCTACCTCATTTGCCCGACAGTAATTTTTTGCCCGCTATGGACATGAATTGCGTAGAGGATCATTTTAAGGAAAAAGTGATGGAAGGTTTTGATGGCCGCCCTGTAACCATCGGTCGAGTGGCCCATATTACCGGCACCAAACATTTTGACGGGCGTACCAAATGCCAATATAGAAATAGATGTATTCGCGGATGCCCTTTCGGTGGATATTTCAGCAGTCTATCATCGACCCTGCCCGCAGCAGAAGCCACAGGAAATATGACCCTACGGCCTGATTCTATCGTTCATGAAATAATGTATGATGCAGACTCAAAAAGGGCCACCGGGGTCAAAGTCATAGACCGGGTGACCAAAGAAACGCATGAATTCAAGGCGAAAGTGATCTTCTTATGTGCCTCGGCCATTGCTTCTACTTCTATATTAATGCAATCAAAATCAGATCGCTTCCCGAACGGAATGGGCAACGATTCAGATCAATTGGGCCGTAATATCATGGACCATCATCTTGGAGTTGGTGCTTCCGGAAAATTCGAGGGCTTCGACGACAAATATTATAAAGGCAGAAGGCCTAACGGCGTATATATCCCCAGATTTAGAAACCTAGGTGGTGCATCCGACAGAAAAGACTACAAACG
>JBATIN010000558.1:0-4291 GCA_049667765.1 Flavobacteriaceae bacterium | reverse complement strand
GAACAGTGATTCCGACAATGACGGACTAGATGATGCCACGGATGCTACCCCTGATTATACCGATGTAGGTGGAACAATAGATCATCCTCTGAACACACCGATTGTTTTACCTGATATAGATGCCGATGCGAGTATTGGCGGGGATGTAGATTTTAGGGATGCCACAGATGATAGTATAATCGATTTAGATGCCGATGATGACGGTATACTGGACAGTTTCGAAGATTTGAATACCGATGGTGATAACGATCCGGCAACGAATCCCACCGATTCTGATGGAGACACCTACCCCGATTATCTTGATATCGATAGTGATAACGATGGCATTCCGGATAACATAGAAGCGCAAACTACCGCTAGTTACATTCCGCCAAGTGGTGTCGACGGAAACGCAAACGGACTCGATGACGCATACGAATCCAATTCAAATATTGGAATTATCCCGGTGAATACCGACGGTTCAGACCTGCCTGATTATCTTGATTTAGACAGTGACAACGACAATATACCTGATGCTATAGAAGGGCATGACCACGATCACGACGGTATTGCCGATGTCATTTACATAAGTTCTGATAAGGATAATGATGGTCTAAGTGATGGTTATGAAGGTGCTCAACACATCGATGTTGATGTAAACGATGAAATCGATGATCCTATCAACGACCTTCCCAATACCGATGGTGATGACGAATCGGATTATCGTGATACGGATGACGACGGTGATGGGATCGACACCATGGATGAGGATTCCAATCAAGACGGAAACTATGTTAATGACGATTTTGACGGCGACGGCACCCCCGATTATTTGGATAGCGATATGCCTGTTGATATTGATGAGGTAGAAGTCTTTAATGTGGTGACCCCTAATGGCGATGGGGTACACGACATACTTATAATCACAGGTTTAGATGTGCGTACCGAAAATGTATTACGCATTTACAATCGCTGGGGTATCTTGATTTACTATACTGAAGCCTATGACACCTTGGGCAACCATTTTGATGGTACTTCGCAAGTACGTTCGGTAGGAGGAAAGGAAAATAAATTGCCCACCGGAACCTATTTTTACCTATTGGAGTACACCGATACCGATGGTTCTTCCAAAAAACTATCAGGACACTTATATTTGAATTAAACTTTTATATATGGCGAAAACTCCAGGTGCATTATCCATTAATAGAATGGGTAAAACTGGAGTTTGTTTTTTTAGCATCGTTTTTATAAGATAATTTACCAATTATTGGTATTATTTATAACGCCGATACCCAAAAGTTGGCCAAAGACCTTATTTTTACAAAATGATTGAAGAAGAAGTAATCTTGGTCAATGAAAATGATGATGAACTGGGCACTATGCCTAAAATGGAAGCCCATGAAAAAGCGGTGCTTCATAGGGCATTTTCCGTATTTATCATGAATGATAATGGCGAGACCATGCTACAACAGCGCGCAGCCAACAAATATCATTCGCCACTTTTGTGGACCAATACTTGTTGCAGCCATCAGCGCATAGGGGAGACAAATACTAAGGCTGGTCGACGTCGATTACAAGAAGAAATGGGGTTTACGACCGATTTGAAGGAACTCTTCTCGTTTATTTACAAAGCCCCTTTTGAGAATGGCCTTACAGAACATGAATTAGATCATGTAATGATAGGTGCCTACAATGAGGTACCTAAAATTAATACAGAAGAAGTCGCCGATTGGAAATGGATGTTGCCCAGCGATATCAAAATAGATATTGCGAAAAACCCACACCTGTACACTGAGTGGTTCAAGATAATCTTCAACAAATTTTTTTCACATATTTCTGAACATCCTTTATCAAAATGAAAGTAAAAGTTAGTAGAAAGGCACATTTTAATGCGGCACATCGACTGTTTCGCCCTGATTGGAGCGATGATAAAAATAATTCGATTTTTGGTAAATGCAACAACCCAAATTTTCATGGGCACAATTATGAACTCATCGTTAGCGTTACGGGTGAAATAGACCCAGAAACAGGTTTTGTTATGGACATGAAAGTGCTAAAAGAACTTATAAAATTGAAAGTGGAAGATGTTTTAGATCATAAAAACCTTAACCTAGAAGTTAAGCAATTCAAAAATCTCAATCCAACCGCAGAAAATATAGCCGTTATTATTTGGGACATTTTACGGCCTCATATAGATAGAAAAAAGGAACTGGAAGTAGTTTTATATGAAACACCAAGAAATTTTGTTACCTATATCGGCTAACGGTTTACCTTATTGGTTTGCCAATAAAAAGGCACTTTACCGCTACCATTGCATTTAAGAATCTGATTAAAAAGTATGTATCCAATTAAATTTCAACCTATCTTAAAAGAACGTCTTTGGGGGGGCACGAAATTAAAAGATGTTTTGAATAAATCGATTACCTCGGAAACTACTGGTGAAAGTTGGGAAATTTCTACGGTTTCTGGTGATATTTCGATCATTGCCAACGGAGACCTTTGCGGTTTGTCGCTTAAAGAACTTATCGAAAATAAGGCAGTTGACCTTTTAGGTAAAAGCGTGGTGGATCGTTTTGGAAAAGATTTCCCCATTCTGATTAAATTCATCGACGCCAAGCAAGATCTTTCCATTCAACTGCATCCAAACGATGCCTTGGCAAAAGAACGGCATAATTCTTTTGGAAAAACTGAAATGTGGTATATAATGGATGCCGATAAAGATGCCGATTTAATTATTGGTTTCAACAAAGACGTCACAAAAGAAACATATGCCGAAAACATGAAAAACAATACGCTTCTTGAGCTTTTAAACTATGAAAAAGTAAAAGAAGGCGATACGTTTTTTATCAAGACGGGTAAGATTCACGCCATTGGAGACGGCGTATTGTTGGCCGAGATACAACAGACCTCCGATGTCACCTATCGCGTGTTCGATTTTAATAGAAAGGATAAAGAAGGGAAATACCGTGAACTTCATACCGAACTGGCACTTGATGCTATTGACTATGAACGAAAAGACGATTTTATTGTAAACTACGAGACCAAGTCCGATCGTGTAAACGCCATGGTCGATTGTGCCTATTTTAAGACCAATTATATTGAACTTACCCATACTATGGTTCAAGATGTTTCACAACGAGATTCGTTTACCATTCTCATGTGTGTGCACGGTAAGGTAACCGTACAAAATGACTTCGGTAGTGCCACTATTCAAAAGGGTGAAACTATTTTGGTTTCGGCTAATAGTACTAAAATAGAACTGATAACCAACGAGGCAAAGCTTTTAGAGGTTACCATTTAGAAAGAAATACCGTTTTCTATTGCTATACCTTGATGTAAAAGCATATTTTTGCAAAAAAATAACTAGTAATGGCAAGTATTCGAGATTTAAAAAAAGATATAAATTACGTTTTAGGAGACATCATTGAAGCTGTCTATATTGTTGACGCGGCCAATGGCAAGCAAGATTCTAAAGAAGGTGCTAAAATTGTAGATAGCGCCATTGAGACTTTTGACGGTTTAATCGCAAAGGTGAACCAAAGAAAAGTGGAAAATAAGAAAACCCACTTGAACGGTGTTCGTGCTGAATTGGAAAAGAAGGCTACCGAGTTGGTTCAAGAATTGAACAAATTAGGGTAGTACATTCCTTTACGAAAAATTTAAAAAGCCCATTTTGGGCTTTTTTTTATTCCTTGATTTTAAGTAAGTACTCTTTTAGGGCCTTCCCATATTTTGATTCGGCCACTTCACTGCTCAAGGCACCGTAAATGGTATCTAAGTATTTTACGTTGGCATCCGATATTTCAAAGCGGGCAATATAAGGTGCAATATAGGAGTCTTTATTGTTTAAAGCATAGTTTACCGCGTAGGCATACCCTTTTTGCAGGTTGCGGTCACTTAAGCGTTGCATAGAATCTATTTGAAGTGAATCTAAGGCTGTTGTCGAATTCGACATAGCGGTCAGCAACTCTAAACTTCTGGTATTGAAACGGGTCATTACCTTTTTATATTCATCAAGTTTTTCTTGGGTTTTTGAACCTTTTATTTCTGCATTTAGATCAAAGGTGTTCCAAGCAGTGGTTATGGTAATGGTATCGGGTTCACCAAAAAAAGTGATGCGATCGTTTATGTCGTTGTTATCCTTTTTGTTCAGGTAGAGGTAAAAAATTTCAGGACTCTCGATCTCGGTCTTAAAGGTAAAGCTGCCATCGCCGTTAATTTCCAATGAATCAATGGTCACTAAAGTAGAGTCTGGAATATTTTGAAGGTAGAGCGTGCCTTTTTTTAAGCCACTTACCTTGCCGGTTACGAT